>JBKBSS010000351.1:0-3222 GCA_046291385.1 Emticicia sp.
TGAAGATATAACTGCGTATTTCGGGCAATTCTGGCCGAAAAATCGGTTGGAAGTGCCATTGCTTCATCGAGCGAATTGGTGTGTAATGATTGCGTATGTCCCAATACGGCTGACATCGCTTCGATGGCCGTTCGGGCAACATTATTAAATGGGTCTTGCTCGGTCAATGACCAACCCGAAGTTTGGCAGTGCGTACGTAAAGCCAAGGATTTGGCACTTTTGGGATTAAATTGCTTCACAATTTTCGACCAAAGTAAACGTCCTGCACGCATTTTGGCAATTTCCATGAAATGATTCATGCCAATTCCCCAAAAAAATGATAAACGTGGAGCAAAACTATCAATATCCATTCCTGCCGCAATTCCCGTTCGGATATATTCCAAACCATCGGCGAGTGTATAAGCCAGCTCTAAATGTGCGGGAGCTCCCGCTTCGTGAATGTGATAACCCGAAATTGAAATTGAATTGAATTTCGGCATATTTTTCGAGGTATAAGCAAAAATATCTCCCACAATTCGCATCGAAAACTCAGGTGGATAAATGTACGTATTTCGCACCATAAACTCTTTCAGAATATCGTTTTGGATAGTTCCAGAGAGTTTTTCGGGCGAAACTCCTTGTTCTTCGGCTGCTACAATATAAAATGCCATGATTGGCAAAACCGCACCGTTCATCGTCATCGAAACCGACATTTCATCCAGCGGAATTTGGTCGAATAAAATCTTCATATCTTCGACCGTATCAATGGCTACTCCTGCTTTTCCGACATCGCCCGTTACTCGTGGGTGGTCAGAATCATAGCCTCGGTGCGTAGCCAAATCGAAAGCTACTGAAAGCCCTTTTTGTCCAGCCGCTAAGTTTCTACGATAAAAAGCATTCGATTCTTCGGCCGTTGAAAAACCAGCATATTGGCGAATTGTCCACGGTTGCATGACATACATTGTGCTGTAAGGCCCACGCAAAAAAGGTGAAATTCCAGCCGAAAAATGTAAATATTCGGCCGATTCAATATCTTTTGCGGTAAATCTTGGCTTTATATTGATACCTTCGGCAGTACGAAAATAGTTCGCAGTTCCCGTTGATGTTTCGATTGGATTTGTCGCAGAATTTTGCTCTAAGGGTATTTTCGAGAAGTCTGGTTTCATTGATGAAAAGAGGTAATAAACAGAATGATTTCTCTGTTTATATTTCTAAGCAAATTTACCCAAGAAATCAGATTAGTCCAGTATTTTCTTGCTAAATTAAAATAGTCTATTTAGCCAATAGTCGATAGTCTATGAGTCCACAGAAAAAATAAGTAGTAAACCGTGTAAGCATTCACAAAAAAAGCCTGCCGCCAGTAGCAACAGACTTTCCATAGAGAAAAAAAGTAGATTTGTTTCAAAATTTTTTAATTATACATCAAAGGTTTTTCGCTTAATGAATTAGTATTTAGTTGCTTAGGCAAATCTTTTAGGCCGAAAACGCCACGCTCTTCCCAAGCATCCAGCCAGTTAGTTATCGTTCCTCGACTTACCTCAAAAATATCAGACAATACAGTTACATTGTATCCTTTGTAACTCAATAAAATAGCTTTTGCACGTTCACGTTCACGGTAATTTCTACTACGGCGTGATACTTCTCTTAAATGTTCAACTTGTTCTTCAGTTATCTTTCTTACGTAACGCATTTATATTGAATTTATGAGTACGCAACTTTCGTTATATTGTATATTTACTAAGACGTAAGAACGATTTGAAACGCTGTGAAAAATATTTATTTTTGAAATATTTTTTTTGGTGCTTGAAATTACGTACAACATTTTTCAAATTATTGCCCACCACCTACCCAACAACTTAAAAAGTTGTCATACACTTTTTTCTACATCAAGCCATAAATCATTTCCGAAACTTCGGCCAAAACTTTTACGCCAGCATCGGCGTTTTTGAGTTTTTTAGAGAGTAAAACCAAAACATATTTTCGTCCGTCGGGCAAATACACAATGCCCGAATCGTGCTGAACGCCCGTAATTGAACCAGTTTTATGAGCAACTTTTACATTTTTTGGGAGTTTTTCTGGGATAATTTCGTTAAAATTTTGGTCGAATAAAATCTTACGCATTTCTTCGCACGCTTTTTTGCCAATTACTTTATTTTGAGCAATTTTTTCAAAAATCAACATCAAATCGTAGGCCGTCACCGAATTATTCAAGCCTTTATCAAAAGCTTTTTGGTCTTCAACGCCACGCAAAACTTGAATATCTTTTGCACCGATTTTTCTCATTGATTCATTCGCATTTTTGGCATCGACCAAATCAATCAGAATATTGGTAGCCAAATTGCTACTTACAATTATCATCTGATAAGTTAGGTCATAAATCGTCATTTTTTTACCAATTTGTTTATACATTCCGTCTCCGCTATCATCGGCAATATTCATGCTGTATAGGCTTCCATCAACAATGCTTTTAAACTCATTTTTTACCAAAACAGAGTCAGTTAGATTAAATTTCCCTGCTTTGGCTTGCTTAAAAACCTCAATCATCACGGGCGTTTTCATGGTGCTGGCGGCATGAAAGTTTTCCTTTTCGTTGATAAACAGCGTTTTGCTCGTTTGTAAATCTTTAAACGCAACCGCAAACTCTCCTTCAACGGTTTTGAGTTTTGCTTCAATGGCAGTTTTTAGGCTTTCAACGGTTGGTTTTTGAGCAGAAATATCATGTAGCATTGCAGAAAAAATGAAGGTAAAAAATAGTTTTTTCATTTTGTAGTTTTGATGAAAGTAAAAAGTTTTACTCAGAATCGACTACCGACAACCACTTTGCCTTTGTAGTGTTTTTTCTCTCCGTTAGTATTAAAAAGTTCGGCTAATAAAATATAATACCCAACTGGCACGACTTCATTACTCGAAGTTTTTCCGTCCCATTCGATGCTACTATTTATGCCAAGTAACTGATTTTGAGCGAGTTGACGAACCAAACGACCATTCACATCGAAGATTTGAATATTAGCAATATAGCCACTCTGGTCGAGTTGGAAAGTGAGTTTTGTGGCTTCATCTTGTCCATCGCCATCGGGTGTGAAAATTTCGGGTTCGATTTTGAAAATACTTTCCTGGCTATCAATCAATAATTGTGAGTTGGCATAACCTGGCGTAGCAAAACCCTCGGTCGAGGCGGCAGATTGCCAATTGGTTGGGTCGGTAGAAGTTTTATTATAATCAATCTTTTCGAGCGAAACGCCT
>JBKBSS010000352.1:0-3216 GCA_046291385.1 Emticicia sp.
ATATTGATACCAAAAACTACCCAAATCAAAGCAATCGCAATATCAATCGGCCATTCGAGTTCGGCATATTCTTTTGATGTTGTAATGCCAAGCGGTAAAGTAATGGCAGCCGCCACGATGATTAATTGCCAACCCCAAAAATGCACCCAACTTAACATTCGGTTAAACATCGGTGTTTTCAATAATCTTGGCATTGAATAATAAATACCCGCAAACATGGCATTGCCTACGAAAGCAAAAATGATTGCGTTGGTATGAAGAGGACGGATACGACCGAAAGTGGTGTAAGGAATTCCTAAGTTGGCGGCTGGCCAAAATAGCTCAGTGGCAGCCGTTAGACCAACCAACATTCCGACAACACCGAAGATTACGGTCGCAATCATAAAGGCTTTTACAACTTTATTGTCGTAATAAAAACCTTCTAATACACCCCCACCTCCTGAATGAGAGTCGCTACTGAAAAAAGGTTTGGCAAATAATCGCATAAGATTTGGTTTAAATAAGTGCTGAGTTTGAGTTCAAATATTTAATTTATTCCCTTCATTTATAGATTGAAAAACTTTATTGATATAGCTCTTAATGTTTTAGAGGGATTTTATTTCAGAACTCTTTTATTTTCTTGACGTAAAATTACAAGCAGACCCCAGCCAAAAACATGACTGAGGTCTGAAGGAAACATGATTAAAATCATACTATCAATTGAGCAATGAAGCTGACTCATAAGTGGCAATAAAATTGCGGAAACGATACTTTGTTTCACGATAATCGGACTCAAAATATTTCATTTCTTCATTCAAATACGCACGGTCTTTTCGTTGCTCGCCATCCAAAATATTTTCTTCCTTTACACCCTGAGCCACTTCTCTCTCAATCAAGGCTAATTCTTCGAGTAAACGCTTGGTTAATCGTTGAAAATGATGAAATTGTTTTACGAACTCAGCAACAACCAACGAGTCGTGCGATTGCGAAATGGTTTTGGTTTTATATTCGTCTAAGATTTTTAGAAAAAAAGTAGCCTCTTGTGCAACTAATTCGAGTTCGTTTCGCCACAGTTTATGCTCAAAATGAGCATGATTCAATTGGTTTATTTTAGAAGTTGCCATGCTATTTTTATGTGTTTTAAATGTAATTAATAGGTACAAACCTGTGAGGTTTTGAACGGTGCGACGTTTCGCAACCTCGCAGGTTTTAAAAGTTTTGTTTTAGAAAGTAACAACCTCAGCTTCATTGATAGATTGAACGGGGACTTCATCATAAATACTAAGCAACGGAACAGAAGGATGATAAGCAAACTTGCGAGTAACGCTTCGATTGAAAATAATATCCAAAAATGAGTGATGACGAGAAACCATCACCAGCATATCGGCACGATGAATCTCCAGAAACTCTTTGATACCCTTTTCTACGTCAGAATTTTTGATGTAAAAATCATTGACTTTAATATTACTAAAATAATTATGGTATTCATATTTCGCCAAACCATCTAATTCGTCAGCCGATTGGTCATCTTTTAAAACCGTTAAGAGCGTCAATTGGACATTTTTACGAGCAAGTAATTCTTTCAAGTTATCAAAAACCTTAAAATCGCTTACTTGGTTATAATCAACAGCCATAACCACATTTTTGAGCGGACGTATAGCCGCACTCGCTGGAATAATGAGCGTACTTGTTGTGACGTTTCGCACGACATCAGTAGCTACACTTCCAAAAAGCAGATTATTTCCTGCTCCGCTTGCTCCCAAAACTACTAAATCATATTGGTTAGTTTGGTTCAAAATTTCAATGGCACTTCCTGCCGAAACTGGCATATATTCGGTCTTGAATGTATGATGCGACGCATTATCAAAGTGTTGTAAACTTTTCAGAAAGCTTGCCATTAAGTTTTCGGCATTCTTTTTCAAATCGTCTAAAACATACATCGCAATTTCGGGTTCGGTGTTAGCTGTGTAAGTATTCAACAACGTAAACTCACAAACAGTATCGTCAAACATAGCCAAAGTATAGTGAATAGCTCGTTCGGATACTCTGGAAAAGTCGGTTGGAAGCAGAATCTTTTTCATAGAGAAGATAATTTTAAATTGATGAAACAAATCTAAATATCAACTACCACAAAAAGCATGACCAGCGTTTGAGACAATTATGAGAAAAATCAGTTTGTGAAAAATAGCACTAACATCATAGTGGTTAGTGCTATCGTGTAAACGCACTTCGAACCTGTTGGTTTCATAAATTATCTTGATTTATGAAACAAAAGTCTTCAAAAGCCAAACAAAATATATTGAGAAAAATCATCAATTAAGATGACCTTACTCATCTTTCTTAATTTTCGATTCAGGACTCTGAACGGGATTATCAAACAACATTCTGACCGATGGCGTGTAAGTATCATCGTATTGGCCATCTTTGGTAGCCCAAATAAATGCTGCCAAAAATCCACCAGCTACCAAAATTGCGGCTATTGCCAAAAAAAATATAATGCTCATAGTTTTAATTGTTGTAGAACAACCGAGTCGGCGACCCGATTTTCAACTTGTTCGTTTTGTTGAAATAAAATAGTCTCGGCTGCACAATTTGAAAAATTGTGCTACAACCTTTTAAAATAGGCAAATAAATGCGTAAGCCCAACCGCAAAAAGTACCACCGAAATCGAACTTAAAGGCATGAAAATGGCTGCGAGAACTGGTGAAAGTTCGCCAGTAACTGCCCAACCAATACCTATAAAATTATAAACTAATGAAAGTACAAAACTCGCCTTCACGATATTGAGTGAAATTTTACTAAACTTCAGAAAATCAGCCAATTGACCAAATTTTGACGCATCCAAAATAGCATCGCAAGCGGGTGAAAATACCTTAATGTCTTCACTAATAGCGATGCCTACATTGCTTTGTCGCAAAGCACCAGCATCATTTAGTCCATCGCCAATCATCAAAACGTGATTACCTTTTTGTTGCTCTTGATTGATGAAATTGAGCTTATCTTGTGGTTTTTGCTTGAAATGAACCGCATTTTCCTTGAAATAAGGCACTAATTTATCTTTATCAGCATCATTATCGCCCGAAAGAATGAAGAGTTTGAAGCTTTTGCTAAGATTTGTCAGAATCGTTTGCCAATTTTTACGATAAACCGTTTCAACCACAAAATAGCCCATCAAAATACCATTGATTTCGAGAAACGAATGTGTATGTTTTACTTCTTTATTGAGTGCTGATTGTA
>JBKBSS010000353.1:0-3192 GCA_046291385.1 Emticicia sp.
AAAACAATAGAATCAATGAATGAATATGATAGATTTGTTATGAGAAATTTAAGCAAAAAATAGGATAAAGTCTAAAATTTAACTTTTGAGATTAGAATTATTTGAAAAGTTAAATTATTTATTGCTATTGTTAAATTTTTTAAGCTAATTCAACCCAATGTTTTACCATTTTTTTAACCAACATGGCAATAAAAGCAAAATTAAAAAGAGAATCTGAAGAAACCATTAGTATCAAGCCACGTGAACAAAAGAAGCCAATGTTGATGGAAATAGCTTGGGAAGTATGCAACCAAGTGGGGGGAATTTACACCGTTATTCGTTCAAAAGTGCCTTCGATGGTCGAAGAATGGGGCGAGAATTATTGCCTCGTTGGTCCATATTTTCCGAGTACAGCGATGATTGAGTTTGAGCCAATCGCCGACCTCGACGAATCGCCTTTCGGCAAAATCGTTAAAAAAATGCAAGAAATGGGCTTTGATGCTCATTACGGTCGTTGGCTCGTGACTGGCAAACCAAAAATCGTTTTGCTTGATTTTAAAAGTGTTTTAAAAAATACCAACGATTATAAATTTAAACTTTGGGAAAAACACCAAATTTCAACGCTTAATGCCGAGCCATTGGTTGACCAAGTGATTGCACTGGGCGAAATGATTAGGGTTTTCTTGACAGAGTTTGGCGAAGCGTTTGGGCATAAAAACGATATTGTAGCCCATTTTCATGAATGGATGGTTGCAACGGCACTGATTGATATTCGCACCGATAATGTGCCAATTTCAACCGTGTTTACTACGCACGCAACTATGCTGGGGCGTTATATTGCAGGAAATGAGGAAGGTTTTTATGATAAACTTTCGACTTATAAATGGGATATTGAAGCCAAAAACTACGGAATCGAAGCCCAAGCGAAAATCGAACGTTTGGCGGCTCAGAAATCCCACGTTCTTACAACTGTGAGTGATGTGACGGCGAAAGAATGTGAGGTGTTTTTTGGTAGAACTTGCGATTTGATTTTACCAAATGGCTTAAACGTAACTCGTTTTGCGGCTACGCACGAATTTCAGAATTTGCACTTAAAATACAAAGAAAAAATCCATCAGTTTGTGATGGGACATTTCTTCCAAAGCTACTCGTGGGATTTGGATGATACACTTTATTTCTTTACATCTGGGCGTTATGAATACCGCAATAAAGGCTATGATATAACGCTTGAAGCACTCAAACGTCTCAATTTCAAACTTGTGCAAGCGGGTGTCGATACGACGGTTGTGATGTTTATCATTACAAAAAATCCAGTGCATTCGATTGACCCCGAAGTGTTGCAGTCGAGAGCCGTCATGGAAGAAATTCGTCAGACTTGCGAATCAATCGAAAAGCAAATCGGGGAGCATCTTTTCCATGCTTCGGCATCGAACGAAGACCCGAATTTGCCCGATTTGAATCAATTTGTTGATGAATATTGGAGACTTCGCTTGCGTCGCACGATTCAAACTTGGAAAACCAAGAAACTCCCGCATACCGTAACGCACCTTTTGAAGCAACCCGATGACATTACGGAATATTTGAAAGAAACAAACCTGCTCAACCACGAGCAAGACCGAGTAAAATTTGTGTATCACCCAGATTTTATTTCGCCCACAAATCCACTTTTTGGTATGGAATATAGTCAGTTTGTGCGTGGCTGTCATTTAGGCGTATTTCCGAGTTATTACGAGCCGTGGGGTTATACGCCGCTTGAGTGCGTAGTGCGAGGCATTCCGACCGTAACGAGTGATTTGTCAGGTTTCGGAGATTTTATCATGCAATTGATGAAAGATTATGATAATGTAGGCGTTTATGTGGTCAATCGTAAGAAACAATCGTTCGATAAAGCCGCTGACCAACTGGCCGAATTATTATTCAAATTCGTAATCATGAATCGCCGTGAACGTATCATGCAGCGAAATCGTGTAGAAAATATTTCGGAAGTATTCGATTGGTCAAACCTCCGTTCGTACTACGATACTGCCCATGATTTGGCTCTCAAACGCAAAGGCGTAACTCGAATGTAAGATACCTAATCTTTTTAAAGGAAGGCTTCCCTTTGAGGGAAGCCTTCCTTGCTAAAAAACCATATTTTTTTAATAAATTTGCAAACTCATCAGCGATTTTTCCCAAAAAATGACCCTAATTATTACAAGTACAGTTTTTGCCTATTTGGTAGGCTCAATTTCTACGGCCGTTTGGTACGGTAAAATTTTTCACGGAGTAGATGTTCGTCAGCACGGAAGCGGAAATGCAGGGGCAACTAATTCACTTCGTACACTTGGCAAAAAAGCGGGAATTATTGTCCTAATCGTCGATTTTCTCAAAGGTTTTTTAGCCGTAAAAGCTGCAACTTTTTTTTCAACCGAAATAGATAGTATTTTGCCTTTAATCATGGGTTTGGCCGTGATAGCTGGACATATTTTTCCGATTTTTGCCCAATTCAGAGGCGGTAAAGGCGTGGCTACGGCAATGGGCGTTTTGGTGGCTACTTTTCCGTGGGCGGCTTTGGGTTGTGTGGCGGTTTTTATAATTATTGTGTTTGCAACAAAATATGTTTCGCTGGCTTCGATTCTCGGAGCATTGGCTTTTCCGATTCAGTTGACTTTCAATCTTTGGAATGATAATGCCGATAAATACGCCATCGGTTTTGCTTGGCTGATATTCATCATTTTGGCCGTAATGCACCGCCAGAATATTCAACGCCTACTCAAAGGAACTGAAAGTAAGTTTGGTGCGAAGAAATAAACGCATAACTTTGTATTAGATAGAAAACCACAAAATAATGAACACTTACATCGAACAAAATAAAGACCGTTTTTTAAACGAACTTTTTGATTTTCTTAGAATTCCGTCGGTGAGTGCCGACACCAAATTTCAGCCAGATATGCTTCGTGCGGCCGAATTTGTAAAAGAAAGATTATTAGAAGCAGGACTCGATAAAGCCGAAATTTGCCCAACCGCAGGACACCCAATTGTATATGCCGAAAAAATCGTAGATGCCTCATTACCAACGATTTTGGTTTATGGACACTACGATGTGCAACCTGCCGACCCTTACGAATTGTGGGATTCTCCGCCGTTTGAACCAACCATCAAAGTAACTAAAAATCACCCCGACGGAGCGATTTTTGCCCGTGGTTCGTGCGATGATAAAGGCCAAATCTATAT
>JBKBSS010000354.1:0-3156 GCA_046291385.1 Emticicia sp.
CAGAAAAAACGGTAAAGATTACGTAATGATGGAACTTGATTTTGAGAAATAATGTATCTTGAGCAAAACAGAAAGACTATACTTGAATCTTTAACAAAACTTTACGACGGCGAAAAGTCATACTGAAGAATTTTTCGGAGTTATGACACCAACGAGTTTTCTTAATTCATCTACTCTCGTACCTCAATTATCATCGGAGACTCATAAATTAATAAAAAATCAAGGAAGGCTTCTCTTTAAGGGAAGCCTTCCTTGATTTTTTATCTACCAAAATCATCTTGTACTCTCACAATATCATTTTCGTCTGATGGATTTTCTGGGTCGGTGTGTTGCCAAATTTCGGCAATAATTCCCCAACCATCGAGACCAATCAAACGATGTCTTTCTCCTTGTTTTAAGTTAATAATTGTGCCAAGAGATAGCGTTTGAAGTTCGTTTTCTTCATCAGTTTCGCTGGTTATAACTCCCGCAGTTCCACCAACAACTTTCCAAATTTCGGCTCTACGAAAGTGATATTGCCACGAAAGACGTTTTTGCGGTGCAACTATCAAAATTTTCGGACTAAGTTTGCGTCCAATGCCAAAATCATTTACCGACAAATGTGGAAAGTAAGTTTCCATAAATTTAGGTGCTTGCGATTCGTCAAGTACAAAGAAACCACCCCACGGACGGCTTTGGTCTTGTTTGTCAATGTTGAATCCTAAATCGGTTATTACTTTTTCTACGGCTTCAAAAACAGCTGTTTTTTCTGTTTCGGCTGAAAAATTCATGTGAGTGTGTACGAATGAAGGTTTAATGAATTAATTTTGTGAGCAAAAATAGTGTTTTGTTCGATGATTTATTGTTTTTTTCGTCGATAAGCCAATAAAATATAATCTTTTGTTGTTTTATGCTAAACCTTAACGTTTATCATATTGATAAATAGGTGAGAATGATTATGGTAAAAGTTGAGAAAATAGACACATTTACGGGGCATCGAGATTGTGTGTATGCTCTGGAGAAATCTGATGAAAAACATCGTTTTTTTTCGGCAGCGGGCGATGGTTTTGTGGTAAAATGGAATTTGCAGAAGCCCGATGTGGGCGAAATGATAGCCAAAGTGGGTCATTCGGTTTATGCAATGGCTTATTTGCCGACTGAAAATCACCTTTGGATTCTCGAAAATTTTGAAGGAATTCACGTGATTGATATTGCTACCAAGCAAGAAATACGCAGTTTGAAATTGGTCGCCACTAATTATTTTGATATTCAGATTTATCAAAATTTGGCATTTATTGCGGGCGGCGATGGCGTTATTTCAATCATTGAGACCGAAAATCTTAGCTTTGTTAAGCACATCAAGGCTTCCGAAATGAGCGTTCGGTGTTTGTCAATTAATCCAGTTGAGCGAGAATTTGCCGCTGGTTTTAGCGATAATACCATCAGGATTTTTGATTTGCAGACATTTCAACTCAAAAAGGTTATTGAAGCACACCAAAACTCAGTTTTTGCTCTCAAATATTCGCCCGATTTTAAATATTTGCTTTCAGGAAGTCGAGATGCTCGTTTGAAAATTTGGGATGTAGAGCAAGAATATATTTTAGAAAAAGAAATCGTAGCTCATACTTTTGCCATTAATAATATTGATTTTAGTCCAGACCAAAAATATTTTGCAACTTGCAGTATGGACAAATCGGTGAAGATTTGGGATGCCGAAACATTCAAACTTTTGAAAGTAATCGACCGTGCCAGACACGCTGGGCATGGTACATCGGTCAATAAATTGCTTTGGACAGAATACGGTAATCAGATTGTATCGGCCAGCGACGACCGAACTATTTCAGTATGGAAAATTGACTTCTGAAGTGATTAAATAGCATTGTTTTTGAATAAATGTATTAAATTATAAATATTAAACATACTTTTTTTGTTACTTTTGCTGATTGACTTATATTTAACTAAATTTTTGATTGTGAATATTGTTTTTTTAGGTATTTCCGCAATCAAGAAGAGCAGAAATCTATTGCTCCATTATCAGAAAACGTTTCAGAATTCCCTAAAACATTTTTAAAAATGAAGATTACCCCCCTCGAAATACGCCAACATGAATTCGAAAAAACCTTTAGAGGCTATAATATTGAAGAAGTAGATAACTTTTTGGTTAATCTTTCTCAAGAATGGGAAAGAGTGCTTAATGAAACCAAAATGTTAAGAATGCAACTCGAAATAGCCGAAAAAGAAGCAAACAAGTTGCGTGAAATTGAAATGACGCTTTTCAAGACGCTGAAAACTGCCGAAGATACCAGTACCATGATTACTGAGCAGGCAAGCCAGCAGGCAGATAAGCACATTCAAGAGGTAAAATTGCAGGGTGAAAAGTTGTTGATAGATGCTCAACAAAAAGCCAATGGTATTGTCAGACAGGCAGACGAACGAGCAAGATATATCAAAGAAGAGGTTTTGGGCGATGTAAAAGTACTGGAAAGAGATTTCCGTGCGATGGACCATTACAAGACCAATCTTTTGGAACAAATGCGTACCCTTTCAACGGCAACGCTCGAACACGTACAACGTTTTGAAGATAAATTTGACAAAGAAGGAGTAGATGCTAAGTTTAAAGAAGCTACTTCGATGCTTACAGATGAAGAGCAAACAGAGGTAAATATAGCGGCAGTAGTTGCTCCGATTGAAAAAACTGAAACCGAAGAAATTGCCGAAATGACAGAGCCAGTTGCTGTCGTTGAGGAAGAAATTGTTGCAGATATTCCGAGTATTACGCCTGAAACTGTTGTAGAGAAGCCAGTTATCGCTGAAATTCAGCCTGTTGAAGAAATAGTTGAAGCATTTGCAACAAAATTACCCGTAATTGAGGAAAAATCAATTATTGAAGTTGAGAAAGAAGTTGTAAGAAAAAATGACACGCCAAAAGACGATGAATTAGAAATTATAGAAGGAATCGGGCCTAAAATAGCGATGTTGCTCTATGATTCGGGTATTTTTACTTTCCGTGATTTGGCCACTACGCCAGTTTATAAAATTCAAGAAATTTTAGAACAAGCTGGGCCTCAATTTGCCCGTCACGACCCAAGTACATGGACTCAACAAGCCAAACTTGCCGCCGAAGGCCGTTGGAATGATTTGGAAGCTTTGAAGTTTTATTTGGTTGGCGGACGTGAG
>JBKBSS010000355.1:0-3156 GCA_046291385.1 Emticicia sp.
TGCAAGCGGTTATTCTCACAAACGAAGAAAAAATGCTGCTTACGCCAACATTTCACGTAATGAAAATGTATAACGTGCATCAAGATGCTACCCTTATTCCGATGAGCATTGAGTCGCCAACTTACGAATTTAACGGTAAAAAACTGACTGCTGTTTCTTCGTCGGCTTCAAAAGATGCTTCGGGAGCTTTAAATATTTCATTGACTAACATTGATTACCGAAAATCGCACGAAGTAACAATCAATCTCAGGGGTGAAGATTTCTCCAAAGTTTCTGGACAAATCCTGTCATCTGCAAATATCAGCGACCACAATACTTTTGAGCAACCAAACAAGGTTATTGTGAAAGATTTTTCAAGTACAAAATTTGAAAAAGGTGTTCTGAAATTAATAATTCCTGCTTATTCAGTAATTGTTTTGAAAATTGCTAAGTAATTCAGATTAAAATTGTCTTTTGATTTTACAAGTTTTTTAAAAATGTGTTATATTTACACAATTATATAAAGGCACTTTATAGCTTGTAAAAATAAATGATTGAGTAAACAGCCAATTAGTGAAAATCATGGATTTTCACTAATTTTGTTAAAATAGCTAACCTATTGCATAGTTTTAATAAATACTTGCAAAACAATAAATGAATAAATACCCTCACTCGGCACGATTACTTGTGGCTCTTGACTGTATCGTTTTTGGCTTCGATGGCGAAGCACTGAAACTACTTTTGATAAAAAGAAATTTTGAGCCAGAGTTAGGTAAATGGTCATTGATGGGTGGTTTTTTGGAAGAAGACGAAGACCTCGAAGTGGCAACAAATCGCATCTTATATGATTTGACAGGTTTGAAAGATATTTATTTTGAAGAAATTAAGACTTTTGGTAAGGTTGATAGAGACCCCGTTGAACGCACACTCTCAATTTGTTTTTTTGCCTTAATCAATATTCACGCACACAATCAAGATTCGGCCAAAGCTCAAAATGCTTATTGGATTGACCTAAAAAACCGACCAAACCTTATCTTCGACCACAATAAAATGGTTGATTTAGCATTGGACGAACTTCGATACAAAGCAGCATTGCATCCAATTGGTTTTGAACTTTTACCCGAAAAGTTTACAATCCCGCAACTGCAAAAACTTTACGAAGCTGTTTATGATTCACCACTCGACCGAAGAAATTTTAGTCGAAAAATTCTATCAACCAATCTTTTGATTGATACTGGTGAAAAAAATCAGAATTCAACAACCAAGAAGGCAATCCTTTATCAGCTCGATAAAGAAAAATACCAAAGTCAACTTAACGCCTTTCATTATTTTATTTCTGATTCCATGAGGTGATTTTTTTAGGCAAAAGGCTTTTTTTCATAAGTTAATAAGGCAAAAGCCAGAAAAGTGGCAAGCTAAAGTTATTTTTAAGTGTATAGATGTAGCACTTATGCTTTGTGGCTAATTCAAAACTTCTGTTTACTGCTTTTTTAAGTATTTTTAAAATAAATTGTGTCAATCTAACACATAAACAATGAAGAGTACATACACCATAGGAGTTGATTACGGAACCGATTCGGTACGAGCATTGGTTGTGAATACCCAAACTGGCGAAAATATTGGTACGGCTGTTCATTATTACAGTCGCTGGAAAAAAGGTCTGTATTGTAATCCATCAATTTCTCAGTTCAGACAACACCCGCTCGATTACATCGAAGGACTTGAAAACGCCATAAAAGGTACTTTGGAAGGGCTTTCGGTAGAAATCAAAGAAAATATCGTTGGAATTTCGATTGATACAACGGGTTCAACACCAGTGGCTGTTGATGCAAACGGAACGCCTTTGGCAATGCTTCCCGAATTTTCGGAAAATCCAAACGGAATGTTTATTCTTTGGAAAGACCACACCGCCAATGCCGAAGCCGAAGAAATCAATCAGTTGGCTCATAGTTGGAGCGTAGATTTTACGAAATATGTAGGCGGAATTTATTCTTCTGAATGGTATTGGGCGAAGATTCTCCGAACACTCAGAGCGGATGAAAGTATTCGTGGAAAGGCTTTTTCATGGGTCGAGCATTGTGATTGGATTTCAGCAGTTTTGACTGGAAATACAAATCCGCTTACGATGAAACGTTCTCGTTGTGCAGCGGGTCATAAAGCTATGTGGCACGAAGAATTTGAAGGACTACCATCGGAAGAATTTTTCACGAAACTTGACCCACTTTTATCTGGTTTACGTGAACGACTTTTCAGAAATACCTATACTTCTGACGAATCAATGGGTAAAATTTCGGCAGAATGGGCTGAAAAATTGGGACTTTCTGCAAACGTAACCATTGGCGTTGGGGCTTTTGATTGCCACATGGGAGCAGTTGGTGCAGAAATTGAGCCTTACGATTTTGTGCGAGTAATGGGAACGTCCACCTGCGATATGCTCATTGCTCCTACTGACGAAATCGGTCATTTACTAATCAAAGGCATTTGCGGTCAGGTTGATGGTTCTATCATTCCGAATATGCTCGGTATGGAAGCAGGACAATCGGCTTATGGCGATTATTACGCTTGGTTTCAGCGAGTTGTCACCGAACCCGTGCGTGAACTTTTAGGTGAAAAAGCCGCCGAAGAACTTTCACAAAAACTGATTCCATATTTATCAGAAAAGGCTTCCCTCCTACCCATTACCGAAAATGACCCAGTGGCCACAGATTGGATAAACGGCCGACGAACTCCCGATGCCAATCACGCACTCAAAGCGGCATTTGTGGGTCTGAATTTAGGCACAGATGCTATTAAAATATTTAAAATGATTGTAGAAGCAACGGCTTTCGGCTCGAAAGCGATTGTTGATAGATTTATTAGTGAAGGTGTGCCAATCAAGCAAGTAATTGCGATTGGTGGAGTTGCAAAAAAATCACCATTTGTGATGCAAACGCTTTCTGATGTATTGAATATGCCAATAAAAGTAGCAAGTTCAGAGCAAGCTTGTGCATTGGGTGCGGCCATGAATGCCTCGGTAGCGGCTGGAGTTCACGCAAACTTATTTGATGCCCAAAAAGCAATGGGTTCGGGCTTTGATGCTCGCTATGAACCACGTGTAGAGCATGTAGAAGTTTATCAGAAGTTATATGAAAAATATCAAAATTTAGGAAAATACACAGAAAACAATGCTTGATTTAA
>JBKBSS010000356.1:0-3127 GCA_046291385.1 Emticicia sp.
TAATCTCTCTGATAAGCGTTTCTTCATCAGTTTCGTTATTTTCTCTTTTTCCACCAGGAATATAATATTTTAAACGCCCTTTCGACCTCGTGCTTAGAATTTTACCGTTTTTTACTCGAATCTAAGCAATTATATCAATTTCGGGCAGATTTATCATTTCATTGCTCTTTTAAAAAACTCCCACGCTTCCAGATGCACATCAATATCATTTGGGTAATCGTGTTTGCCGTTATTTACCTTCAATAGCGTTATTTCAGGTTTTCTTTTCTTCTTGAAAGTATATTTTTCTATCGTTTTTCCATCTTTTGGGTCAGTATCGGGTAAATTTTGCATTTGAGGTTTACCTTTATAACCCGCCATCGACGACCAATAAGCAAAAGTGCGGTCGGTTGAGCGAACTAAACCCAAGCTAATATTATTTGTAATTACCTCGCCACCTTCATACGGATTTACTTTATCGGCCGTTCCATTGACAATCATTACGGGCAAAGCCATTTTCTTTTCGGCACAATCAATATTATTTGTATCGGGTAAATTGGCAATCAAGGCCGTGATGGCTCTAAATCTTTCGGGCATCGTCAAAGCCAATTTATACGCCATGTGACCACCGCCCGATGTTCCGACTGCAAAAACTTGCTTTTCGTTGATTTGGTGACGTTCCTTAAAATAAACAATCATTGCCTCAAAAAAGGCATTTTCGTTGATATTCTCAAAATTTGCTGCCGAATTGGCAGTTTTTCGACATTCATTCCAATATTTTTTATAGCCGTCAGGATAAACCAACAATATATTTTCAGTCGGGGCTATTCCTTCTAAAGTCTTTGCTGCTCTTCTCATTTGCGTTCCATTTCCACCCGAACCGTGCAAAACAAACACCAAAGACGCATCTTGCTGAGTTGATTTCAGGAAATGAAAAGTTCGGTAATGTCCTTCTATCAAAAGCGAATCGTCAACGATTTGGGCTTTTGTGATAAACGAACCAATAAAAAAGAGTAAAACAAAAAGGTATTTCTGCTGCATTTTGATGCGATTTATACTTTGAATATTAAATAATCTCAACGCCCTGTTTTTGAAAATCTTTCAGTGCGGGGTCAGTTGGCTTTAGATTTGTAATCATCAAATCTATTTGCTGAAAATTGCAAACTCTGTGGGCTTCTTGCACGTTTAGCTTTTCTTCGATAGTGCAACAAACCGTTTTTTTGGCGGCTTGCATCATTTTTTGCTTGATTAATGACTCCTCATAATGGCGAATACTCAACCCTTTTTGAGCATGAACACCATTGACACCCATAAAATAATAATCAGCATTGATGTGTTCGAGTTGGCGAGAAACCTCACTTCCGAGCGTAATCTGATAACGTTTGAAATAAGTTCCGCCCAAGAAAATCACATCAATTCTTGGGTGTTCGTTGAGAGCCATCGCCAATGGCGTGCTATTGGTTACAATCGTTAGTTCGAGCGTTTTTGCCAATTGTTCGGCCATAAAAAAATTGGTCGTTCCGCCATCCATGATGATAGTTTGGCGGTTTTCAAAGAGTTTTTGGGCTTTTTTTGATAAAACTCCCAATTCTTCGCTACTACTTGCTCCATTGGCTTTTGTACCCAAAACCGACAAATAAGAGTTAGCAACCGCCCCTCCGTGTACTTTTTTTAAGAACCCTTTATCTTCCAATTCGATGATGTCTCGGCGAATACTATCATAAGAGACATCCAAGAATTTTCCCAGTTCTACAAAATTGATTTTCTTATCGGTGTTAAGTTTTTCAAGTATTAAGCGTTGTCTTTCTTCCTTTAACATAATTCATTGCAAATATTTGTACAAATATTGCAAAAAAGTGCAAATATCTCTTGACAATATCAAAAAACTTTGCATATCTTTGCAGTGTTCTTTTGGAATTAATAACCTATGATGAAATATTTGTGTCTCTAACAGGGTTGTTAGTTAAACACTGACAACCCACAAAGAGTACATAAATGTATAAAGTATTAGTACTTACCTACTGTGTAACACTTACCTAAAAATATATTGTCGTAGTTTTGTTTCATAATTTAAGCTCTAACATTTTGTTTGAAGCTTAATTGAGTTTAAAATGGATAGGGTGGTCAGCTTCATAACTGACCATTTTTTTTGCTCAAGATTCCCAAAAACTCAAACCTTATTCTACATAAAACACTACATATCAATATATTATCAGCAAAATTGAGTGTTTTGACTGATTGCTGGACATTAGACAAAAGACAAGCGATTTTAGACTGTAAAAAGTATTCAATTCAGAGTAATATTATTCTTTTGTCTCTTGTCTCACTTCTTTTGTCCAGCAATTAAGTACTTTGTGTCTCGACAAATATAATCCTCAGTTTTGGATTCTACCTAAAATTCATATCTTCGTTTCAAAACTAACGAAAAACTTCATCTAAATGAATCAAAATATACAAAAGGAAGATTCAAACAAACTTCTCAAACTCCTCGGCGTAGGTTTCGGTATAGCCGTAACCGTTGGCGGCACTATCGGCACGGGTATTTTGCGTAAACCTGGCCCAATTGCCGCCAATCTCGGCGACCCTATGCTCATTATGCTGGTTTGGTTTTTGGTGAGTTTATATGCCTTCTTGGGCGTACTTTGCACGATTGAGTTGGGCGTTTCTGTTCCTCGTGCGGGTGCGTGGTATGTATATGCACGTCGAGCTTTTGGCGATTATGTGGGCTTCGTAACTGGCATCACAAGTTGGCTTGGAACTGTGGCGGCTTTGGGTTTTGGAGCCTACACAATGAGCGAATACATTGCCTTAGTTTGGCCTGATACCGAACCAATTATTCGCTGGATGGCAATCGGAATTCTCATCGTTTTAATGGGTTTTCACTGGCTTGGCACGAAATCGGCGGGAAAATCGCAGGAAATCATGTCGTTTCTGAAAGCAATTGGGCTTTTTGCATTTATAGCAATGTGCTTTATTTATGGCGGAGATGTCAGCACCGAAGATTTAGTAGCTACCACTCAGCGAGTTGCTCAACCCGCTTTGCTAACGGGACTAATCATCGCTTTTCAACAAGTTTTTTATGCTTTTGATGGTTGGCACACGGCCGCTTATTTTACCGAAGAAAACACCGACCCTGCCAAAAATTTAC
>JBKBSS010000357.1:0-3126 GCA_046291385.1 Emticicia sp.
CCAAATCTTTTTCACCGTAAGCAATATTTCTTGCCGAAAGTGCTAATCTTTTGCCGATGTCTTTTTTATTGAGAGGGTGAATGTCATTCCATTCTCCTAAATCAATCGTAACTGCAACAGCCGTGTTTGGCAGCGTAAGTGCTTGATTTTGAGCTTCTCGGAGAAAAGCGTTATTGCTTTCGCTTGGCGTATAGTTAATGTCTTGATAATTAGTGAGTTGCACCACAAAGAAAGGCAAGTTTACATCATTCCAAAGGTTTCGCCAGTCGTTGATTAAAGCGGGCATCAATTGGTTATAAGGTGCTGGATTACCAACATTGGTTTCGCCTTGATACCAAAGAAAACCTTTGATTTTCATCTCCAAAACTGGGGCAATCATGGCATTATATAAAGCAGTTGGTTGATTTTGTTGGTTGATTCCACCACCACCAAATCCTCCAAAATTGAAAGGCTGATAAACCTCTCCAACTTTATATTGCCAAGTGCCTTTTAAGTCGATTTCTTCGTCATTGGCAGTCATGTAGTAAGGTTTATCTGGCACAAAACCCCCTTTTCCTGACGAATTAGTAACTCTTATCACGAAAGTATTTTTGCCTTCTTTCAGTAAATCAGCAGGGATTTCGTAGCGGCGTGGAGGATATTGATAAGTAATATTTCCAATTTTTTTGCCATTTACATACATTTCATCGGCATCAATGATGCGACCCATGAAAAGTTTTACAGGTTTGCCGAGCCAACTTTTAGAAACTTCAAAAGTTTTTCTGAACCAAACTACGCCGTTTAAATCTTTGATTCCTTGGTCTTCCCAATAGCCTGGAATATTCATATTTCGCCAGCCTTTTGGTTGATAATCAGGACTTTCCCAATGCTCAATCATACCTAAATCTTTTATTTGTGGTGCATTGTTTCTTGGAAAAGCAGGACGGCGATTAAATGAATTTACATAACTTGTGTCTTTATTTCGGGCGATGGTTTTCTGAATATCAGCAAAGTTTTTGTAGCCACCTTCGCTAATCCACGCTTCAATGGGCGTTCCGCCGACCGAACTATTGATGATGCCAATCGGAACTTTATATTTTTCGTGAATTTCACGGGCAAAAAAGTAAGAAACCGCCCCAAATGCAAGAATATCTTTCGGATTTGCCACTTTCCATTGACCTTGTGGAAAATCATCTTTTGGCGAATTTAAGTCCGTCAGGGTTTGCACAAAGAAATTACGAATGTCGGGAAAATTGGCATTTGTAATGTCGTCAGGATATTTTTCCTTGACTCTTTCCATTGGCGTTACCATATTGCTTTGACCACTGCAAAGCCAAACGTCACCGAACGCAATATTTTTTATAGAAATTTCATTTTTTCCTTTCAAAAGCATTTCAAAACCCGTTCCTGTTGGTTGAGCAGGAAGCATTATTTCCCATTTTCCATTGTCAGTAGTTACAGTTTTAAAACCTTTTTTGTTGAAAATCAGCGTAATTTTCTCTTTAGGCTCGGCCCAGCCCCAAATTTTGATTGGTTGGTCACGCTGCAAAACCATATTATCCGAAATCAGTTTTGGTAATCGGATTTGTGCTTTTGCTGTATAGATACCTGATAGACAGAGTAATAGTGCCGAAAGTTTTAATAATTTCATTTGTTAGTTTTAATATAAGTTGTAACCAATAAAATTCATCGTAAAAATAGAATCGCAACGGCGGACCGTGCAGATGACGCTGATTTTTACAGATTTACTTTTAAATAAAACTCTTTTTTATCAGTGAAAATCAGTCGAATCTGTGTCATCAGTGTTCCGTTTTCTTACGTTAATTTTATGTAAAATTGTTTTTCAAAAAGCATTTGTAAAACAACTACTCATTTTACCATTTTGCTTTCAACTGGCCCTAAGTGAGTAGGGGTTAAGCCGCCTAAATCTACAATGACTTTTTGAATGATGATTGCTGGGTCGATTGCCCAAACTTTTAAAGTATGCTTTCCTGTGCCTTTAATATTGCATTTATTTGTTAAATATTTTGCATTTTGAGCCACCATTTTGTCCCATTCTCTTGGACTTCTATTAGCGTGCATTTCTATAATTTGGGGCGATTCATCATCGAACGAAATTGCAATTCTTAGACCTTTATTGCCATTAAATTCGAGCGTTGGCGAAACAATCAGATTAACCGTGGCTTCACCTTCTTTCGTCAGAAATAGGTCATATTCCAAGCGTGGATTATTGGCTGAAAGTTCGATTGATGGAATATTTACAGGAAAAATCGTAATTCCATTGCCAGTTCGGCCAATATCTGGAATAACTTTCCATTGAATATTATCCATATTGAAAGCTCTCGAGAAATGGTCAGCTTCCATTGAAACATAGCCATTTTCTTCAATAAAACCTTTGAAGTTTTTCGGATAATTTACTGAATTTTTCTTTGGAATTGCTGGCGTAGCTGGCTCAACTCCATTAATCTCATTTGCTTCGAGTCTTGTAACTTTCGGCACAGAGTTTTTATTGGGTTGTTGCCAATAAGTGTAACCAATATGGGTTTGGTCGGCAAAATGATTCCATTTTCCACCTGCCAAAGTTTTATTAAAATAATCACTTAATTCTTGGTCTTTTCTAAATAATTCTTCGGTTTTATCTGCCCATTGATTCGTACTTGCCAGTTTTAGTTTTGCCGATTCCTGATTTTTGGCGTGGGCATAATACATTTCGTTGAGATTGGCACACGCCAAAATCGGATACAATACTAATTGATAATAAGCATCTTTGAAGGCTGGTTCGATTTTTTGGTAGGTTACTTGGGCAGCATTTGCAAGGTCAGTGTATTCTTTTACGATTCTACTCCATTCGTTGTCAGTTCCAACCAAACTATACGTTTTTGCGTTGAGTAATTCGGGCTTTACACGGGCATTGTATTTTGCATATTTTTCGAGATAAGAAGCAATTTCGTTGCTGTATTTTTCGCCAAAAGTTGCTTTTGCCCAAGTTTTAGAATAAGCAGGAAGGTTTTCAAGCGTCCATTTTTCAGGATTCCAAGCGAAATCTAAGAAAAAAGAAATCGGAAATTCCATCGGTTTCAAATCACCCACATTAACAATCCAAATTTCACGGGCGTTATACTGATACGCCAAATTCATTTGTTCCCA
>JBKBSS010000035.1:0-15458 GCA_046291385.1 Emticicia sp.
TGTCGATGACTGCGTTCATGAAACCCCTAACCCCTAAAGGGGAACTTTTTAGTTGTAGAAAAAATTTGTGCCACTTCTCAAAGATATGGCACAAATCGTATTTGTTATTCTTTCTCGTTGGGCTTTGATTTGATGGTCATCTTCTTGCGGATATTGGCTGGGCGTTTGGTGATTTCGATTGGATAATCCAGTAAATCACGAATGACAACCGATGCACAAACGCCACCAAATGCGGCAGGTAAATAGGAAATTGTTCCGTAAGCCGAACGTTTGAAATTTGAGCCATCGGTCAAAATTAAAGATTCTTTCATTACGGGTTCGATTGAAAAAACGGCTTTTATTCCAGCATTTACACCCAATTTTTTAATTCTTTTTCTTACGTATTGGGCAAAAAGACATTCATAGGTATCGAACAAATCGGTTACTCGAAGTTTGGTGGGGTCGATTTTTCCACCCGCACCCATTGAACTCACAATTCGTTGGTTTTGCTCGTAAGCCGTTGATAATAAAGTAATTTTTGGCGTAACGCTATCAATGCAATCCATTACATAATCGAATTTAGTTTCGAGAATTTCACGGCATTTTGTCGGAGTCAGAAACTCTTTTACAACGTGCAATTTCAATTCAGGATTGATTGCCATCAGGCGTTCAGCCATAATTTCGGCCTTTGAAACACCGTGATTGGTGGCAAGGGCTGGCAACTGTCGATTTCGGTTGGTTGGGTCAACTACATCGCCATCAACGATTGTCATTTCGCCCACACCAGAGCGACAGATATATTCGGCGGCAAAAGAGCCGACACCGCCCAGTCCAACGACTAAGACGTGAGCATTTTGGAGTTGGTCGATTCCTTCTTTACCAACTAATAATTCGGAGCGAGAGAGCCAAGCGGGCATTTTTGAGTTCTGAGTTTTGAGTTCAAAGTTCTGAGTTTTGTAGAGTTTTGAATAATTTTAATATTCAAAATTCTAAACTCAGAACTAATTTAGTAAATATCCAAACGCTTTTAGTTTGGTTTTGAGCGTTGGGTAATCTTTTCTTGTTACGATGATTTGATAGTCTTCGGCTTTTATTAGCAATTTTTTGATTGTTGGGTTTTGAATCAAAAGTTTGATAAGTTCGGGGTCATCGCTTGGTATTTTGAAAACCAAAACCTCTTCAATCGGGGTTAATGGATGTATTTTTTTATCAAGAATGCTAAAGAATGTTTTCCAATTAGTGGGCAAATCAGTGCCGATTACTTGCTTAAAAATATCAATCTTGATTTTTAGTTCTTTTTTACTATTAATGCTTTTTAGAAAACTTTCGTTGGAAACTGCATAGCGATTCGAGCCAATTTTATCGGCATAAGTAGCCAAAAGATTATCGGTCATGCTTGTTTCTCCATCGACCAAAATGATTAGATTTTCGGTAGAAAGTGATAGTTCATAACTTTTTTTGACTTTTGGTGCTTCATATTGGTTTACTTTTTCCAAAATATAAGCTCCTAAATTTGTAAGTTTCAAGGCTTTTATGCCATCATACACCGAAAAATAGGTTTTGCCCAGTTCGGTTGTGTCAATATCATCGTAGGCAATATCTATGAGACCGTAGCATGACCAAAGCATGATGTTTCCTTTCAGAATTGGCTCTTCGATAAACGTTTTTAGATTTGATTTTTTGATTGATTTTTTTTCTTTGCCATATTTTTCTTCAACCTCATAAGTAAGATAATTGCACATCTCGTGAATGGTCGATATTTGGAAATTATAGCTTCTGAATGACGCAAAATCGACAAAATTTTTGATACTTACCCATTCGTTGATGGGCAAATGTTTGGTAACTTCAATGAAATTTGTTTCTATATCGTTGACATTGTAGAGGTTGTGGCTACCTTTTAAACTCGTAAGTATGTGTACGTGACTTGCGTATTTTTTTGTGTATGTTTTCTCGAAATAGTTTTTCAGAATGCCCGTGAAAGTTTCTTCTTTCTTTGCTTTATTTTCACAAACAACCATCGAAGATAGCAAGTATGTTTTGAGCTGTTGCAAATCTTTTGAACTGGTATCTGGGTAAAATTCGTTGATATTGAGCGTTTTACGTATTTTTCCGAGGGTATTAAGCATTACTTTGCCCGGCCCTGAAACTTTGATGTTTCCTTGCTGATTATAACTCAACAGATTTGGCAAATTAACAAAAATCTCGTTTTCAGAACTCGAAATGTAGGTCGTTTTTGGGGCTTCTTTAAGTGGGATAAAATTATAATGCAAAGGCTTATCATAAAAATTTTTTGCAACTCGGCGAAGTTCGATTGGAAGTTCGGCAGTAAAAGTTTTCAGATAAGAATTGGAATTATAGCTATAATTAGAATCCGTATCAATTGCAAGAGCCATGAAATCTTTTCGGAGGTCTTTTTCGATGTATTTTTTATTGTTATAACTACTTTTTTCAGTTCGTATGGTTATAGAAATGCCTGTTTCGTTCAAAATTTCTTCATCCGAAACTTCATCTTTCCAAACCAAAAACTCCCAAACTTTTCTAACATCTTGGTCGAGATTGCTCAAAAAGTGTTCATAAATACTTTTATTTTTAAACACTTTGGCCACTAAATTGCAATATTCTACTTTGGTAGTTTTGGCATAATTGGTTTTCAAATTAACAAAATCTTCTTCCGAAAAATTATTTTCCAGCATTAGAGCTGCATTGGCGGCAAACATAGCAATCAGAGGTTTACGAAAACCTTGCATGAAGTTTTCTCGCTTGTATAAACCCTTGTCAAGTTCTTTGGCCAGATTTGATAATTCTTCTTTGGAGTTACCAAAAACTGAAGCTTTGGGCTTGTTATCTTTTTGAAGCCCCAAGCCTATGGAAGCCATAAAATTATCATAATCTTTGAATAATTTATCTAAATCTCGCTCTTTTGCCATGTTGGTTTGTATTTATTTTGTAGCACAATTTTTTAAATTATGCATTCAGCAATTTGAAAAATTGCTTTACTTTAACAAATAATTAATATCATCTTCGCTCAAACTTTTTACCGAAGCAGCATCGGCCGAAATTACATCATCGAAAAGTCGTTTTTTCTTTTCTTGCAAAAGCAATATTTTTTCTTCGATGGTATTTTGGGCGATGAGTTTATAACTGGTCACTTTTCGGGTTTGTCCGATTCGGTGCGTGCGGTCAATGGCCTGACTTTCGGCGGCAACATTCCACCACGGGTCGAAGATGAAAACCATATCGGCGGCGGTTAAGTTCAGCCCAGTTCCACCCGTTTTGAGGGTCATCACAAATGCTTTGCAATTGGTATCATTCTGAAATCTATCAACCAATTTTTGTCGGTCACGGGTCGAGCCTGTCATGCTTACAAAATCAATTCCAGTATTTTCGAGAACGCCCTCAATGAGTTCGATTGCGGCCAAATAATTAACAAAAACCAGTACTTTATGACCGTTTGCAATGGCATCGGTCATTTGTTCGGTCAGTAGTTCGAGTTTTGGCGAAGCAATTTTTCCATCAGATTTTGTTTCGGGAAGCGAAGCAATTTGGCGTAGTTCGTTGAAAGCCTGAAAGATAAAAAACTGGCTTTTTTCGATGCTCGACGATTTGATTTGTTGCTTGATGGCTTCCTGATAAAACAAACGTCGTTGTTCGTAAAGTTTGGCTTGCGGCTCCGACATTTCGACGTAAAGTGTTTGTTCGATTTTGTCGGGAAGTTCGGTCAAAACCTCTGATTTTAGCCTTCTCAAAATAAACGGATAAATCTTTTTTCGGAGTTCGAGAATGGCATCGGTATCTCGATTTTTTTGAATCGGAATCAGATAGTTATCGTTGAAATTTTGTGCCGAACCAAACATGGCAGGATTTAGGAAACGAAAAAGTGAGTACAATTCCCCCAAATTATTTTCGATTGGCGTGCCACTCAACGCTAATTTATGCTCAGATTGTATCAAAAGTGCCGCTTTTGAAGTCTGTGACTGCATATTTTTGATGTTTTGCGATTCATCAAGAATTATGTAGTAAAACGCAATTTCTTTAAAAATCTCAATATCATTGCGAAGCATGGCGTAGGTCGTAAATATCAAATTTGCCTTTACGGCATCTTCAATTTTACGATTTTCGGCATAATATGTATAAGTCGTGATGGCTGGATTGAATTTTTGAACTTCATTTTTCCAGTTAAACAACAAACTTTTGGGCATCACAACCAGGGTAGGTTTCTTTTGTTTGGGGTAAATTTCACTCAACAAAGTGATAGTTTGGATGGTTTTTCCGAGACCCATATCATCGGCCAAACAGCCGCCGAATTTTTGTTCTTTCAGATAACTCAACCATTGATAGCCATATTCTTGGTAGGGGCGAAGTTTGGCATTTACTTTTGGCAGTTTTTTAGAATTCCTCTTTAAATCATTGAAACCTTCAAAAATTGACTTAGATTTCTTGAAAACTGCTGATGAAGTGCGTTCGTCAATCAATTCTTCGACCAACGGCAAATCAAAAAACGAGATTTCGATTTTGTCTTTTTTCTTTTTGAATAATCGCTGCAATTTTTGCACATACGATTCATTAAGCAAGGCGTGCGAACCATCTGAAAGTTCAACGTAGCGTTTTTGGCGGTACTGCGTGAGGGCTTCCCAAAGTGAGATTTTTTCACCGTCAAAATCAAGTGTGGCGTTTCCTTCCAAGAAATCAATGCCCGATGAAAGGCTCACATCCAATCGTGGTTGCGATGTATTGATTTTATAAGATTTGAGTTTTTCGGCTCCGAAGAGCTTCCAACTCAATAATAAGGTCGATAATTCGTTGTAAATAAAGCCATTAGCAATTTCTTGCGGCACTACAAAGAGGTTTTCTTCCTGATAAATTTCGGTAGTTTTCTTTTTTCCTTCTTTCGGATTATGTTTTTTGAGTAATTTTAAAATCACTTCCGAAAGCTCTTCAATGGGCTTTTGTTCGATATAAACTACTCTGATTGTTTCTTCTAATTCGCTGATTTCAACGCATTTATGAAGGTCGAACTGTTCCAAAAACTCTACATCAAAGCCGTGTAAAATCTGTGTGATTCGGAGATGTAGGGCGTTGTCGGTGTCAATTTTTTCAAAAACCAACGCAGGCTCTGTGCCACGGGTTTCTCGTAATTCTTCAACTTTGTAGTTTTTATATTGAATCTTAAAATTATCAAGATACGAAAACAATAGAGAAAGGTATTTTTCGAGGTCGGAAACACCAATTTCGGAGCTAAAAGCAGCTAAACGATTGAAGTTATGGCCCAAAGGCGTGATTTCATAAATTGTATTATTAGCCATCAAAAAGCCTTCAGAAATTGGCTGAAGTGCTTCAACCGCCTGATGATTAATGATTAAAACAGGCTTTACCGAAAGCCGTTTTTCATTTTTGGGCGTTGGTTTTATTTCAAAAACCACCTGGTGTTCTTCGTCGGCAAAGTTGAGTTGTTCGCCCTTTTCATTGACCAATAAATCGGTGTTTTTTAGGGCGTAAAGCAAATGTTCGTGTTCCGAAAGATACAGGCTTCCTTGCTCTTTTCCCCATTCAATCACGAATGCTTCACGCTCACGGATACTTTCTATTTGGCGTAAAATATTCCGAACTTCGCCAGTGTAGGTCTGATAATTTACTTCAACGGGATTGAGCGTTTTATCTACAATTTCAAGAAAAGTACCCGACGCATCGGTAGCAAGCATAAATAAAATATCAATCGGTTTGATATTTTTTGATTGCCAGGTTTGTCGTTTGAAACTATTGAAAGTGTCATTGAAGGAATTAATCATTTTATTGGTTGAAGTATTTTGATTTTTGTCTAAGAATTAGGTTTGTTTTATATTTATTACTCGTGTGACGCACGATAACGCTGAAAGCGTTAAACTCGAATAGCTCTGAAAGAATTTCGGGGGATAAAATGTCAAAAATGTTCCCAACCACATCGGCGGTCCGACACTTCATGGTTGGGGGTAGTATTTGCTTCATTTTCCCTCGAATTTCATTCGAGGCTATTCGTGTTTAAGCCCTTCGGACTTGGAATGCGTAACATGAGTTTATTATACTAAATAATTTTAGTTTTGTAGAACATTTTTGTAAATTGTTCCACGTGTCGAAGGGAACAATTTGAAAAATTGTTCTACAATACCTTTCATTTTTTGTCATTTTGTAACAAGCGTCGCATGGTGTAGATTCAACGCCAATAGATTTTTTTAGCGATATAAAACTTACACAAACTTAGCTTACAGTGTACAAACTTCTAAATAATTTGCAAAAATAACATCTTCGAGTTTATGTATTGGTATTTTTAGTATAAAAGATGCTTTTTCGTAGATTTCTGTAATTGAAATATCTTTATCATCGGTTTCAAAGAAAAGTTTTTCGAGCGGAATTTGTGGTAAAAGATGGGCGGCGTTTGAATTTTCATTCAAAATGGCTGCCCCAAGCGATAAATAAAAGCCTTTTTCGAGTAGCATCTGGGCAATTGTAAGGTTATTATTAAAACCATGTACAATCATGGGTACTTTCGGGCGAACGATTTTTTTGATTGAAATCAATTCACTAAAACATTTTACGCAATGAATAATAAGCGGCTTTTTTACTTCTTCGGCAATTCTGATTTGTTTGATAAAAACCTCTTCTTGAATCGGGAGGGCTGAACCTTTTAGTCGGTCGAGTCCGCATTCGCCAATGAGCTTAATGTCTTGATATTGAGCAAGTTGGCGGAGTTTTTCGAGTTGAAGCTTTTGATTGTTTTCTGACGGGTGGCGTTCCGAAATATACCACGGATGAATGCCCGCCGAAAGCCATGAGTTTGGCACCGTTTCATCGGGAAAAGTTTCCAACGCTTCCGCTGTTTCAGGAACAATCAGGTTATAAATTATTTGTTGATTATCTTGTTTATCTGTATTATGGGTGTGTATATTTATGAGCATCTTATTGAATTACGATTGACGAATTTGAAACATATTTTTAATATCTACAAATATATTCCATGATTCATTCATTCGCTCAATCAAAATTAAATTTTTATATGAATATTAAGTGTGTGCGTTTTTATGAGTTGAGCCTTGATGAATTTTATGCCATTATGGTTTTGCGTCAAGAGGTTTTTGTTTTGGAACAAAACTGCCCATTTGTAGATGCCGATGGAAAAGACCAGTTGGCGTGGCATTTGATGATTTTGGATGAAAATAATAAACTGGCGGCTTACACTCGTCTTTTTGATAAAGATATTTATTATGAAGATTATACTTCAATCGGTCGGGTGGTTACGTCTTCGCACGTTCGTGGTGGTGGAATCGGTAAATTTTTGATGCAAAAATCTATCGAAAAAACGATTGAACTATTTGGTAATGAGCCAATTAAGATTGGAGCTCAAAGCTATCTGACTAAATTTTATCAATCATTAGGCTTTGAGCCAACGGGGCATGATTATGTAGAAGATGGTATTGACCATACTTACATGATTCGTCCTTCGATAGCATCAGCGGTCTGATTAGTTAGTGAATTTATTGATTGGGAACTATTAATACCTGAAATTGGCAATTTTCAGAGTCGGGCCAGCATCTTTACGAGCTTCTAACGATTTCTGAATAGTACTTGGTACATTCGATAAGAAATCATAGCCAGTGAGGGTTTCTAAATCATCAATACTCAAACGGTATTCGCCCCATTTTGTTCCGTCAACACTTTCTTTATTGGGTACATTTACGGCAATTACACGAGTTTGAGCATCAATGCGAGTAATGTCGTTGCTGCCTGTTGGTAGAATAATAATTACTTTCCAAAATGATTCTGGAACAACCACTTTTCCATCATCGAGTGAGTTGGTTTTTCCGCCATTGCTGCCTGTTCCGCCTTTACCATAAACGCCCGCAACGATATAAAGTTCGTTGCCTGATTCGGCAATTTTACGTGAATATGTTTCTAAATCTGCCCAAAGTCCACGATTATTGTTTGGAGCTTGCGGTGCAATATTTGTCATCAAGAATGTTTCGTCGTTGTCTTCGTAGCTACCATCACGGTCGTCGGATGGACAAAGATGCCCACGGTCGAAACCCGAATTTGTGTAGTCTGAAGTAATAACTTTATACCAAGCACTCGGAAGAGCGGGGTCAGGACGAAAATTGTCAGTGCGTTGCGTTGAGCCTTTCCACGCAGTGCTTAAATGCCAACTTACCCAATTCGCTGTGCCTTTACTACGATTATATGACAAAACGTATTGTTTTTTTATCATCAAATAATTGTTTTCATTTTTAGAATCGGCATTGCTGGGGTTTCCCATTGCCAAATTATCGTCACGAGTCGGAGTGGAAGAAACTGGAGCAGCATCACCAGTTGAAGTGATGATAATATCATCAATATTTAGCCGATTTGCTCCGCCCGAAATCTTACGAATTTCAAACCTAATTTTGCCCGATTCATTAATAGTGAAAGCAGTTGTAGAAAGTTTGCTACCAGAAGTTTTTTGGGTAGTACCAAATTTTGACCACGATGAACCGTTATTTTTTGAAACGTATAATTCCCATTCTGAATCTCCATCGCCATTGTATGCTCCGTAAGAAAGATTAATTTCTTTTACGCCAAAAATATCATAATTCATGCGTACAAAGCCAGTTTCTCGAATTCTGACGGCTTTCGATTCATTTTTTGTATCGTTGGCGGTTGTACCGATGAGGGCATCTTCAAAATACCAAATTCCGCCCGTTAATTCTACATTTCCTGCGGTATAGCTACTTTTTGAAACATTTTCAAGTCCTTCGGGAAAGCCTTTGATGTAGGCAGTGCTTTTTGGAGTAATGGTTGAAATACACGAGCTGACTATGAAAGAAATAGTTGTTACAAACGAAAGAAATCTGAAATTGCGGAACATTGACTCATGGTTTTATTGTGGGGTAAAGTTAGTGAAAAAATAAAATAAAATGGCTGATTTAACTTTTATGTGAGAACTGATTTTAGCGAGGTACTTATTTGTTTTTTACCTCTGATGAAAATCACTCAAAATAGATGGCAATAAGAAATATCGGCTAACAAAAAAGAGCGAGACAAACGCCTCGCTCTTTGATTCATAAAACTGTGTTTGTTATTTATTCGGATTCAATGCACTATCAATTCTTTGCAGTACATCTTGTAAGTGATATTTGCTCATTTTATCGGTAGTCAACGGCAATGCCGCTTTGATTTCTCCTTTCAAGGCTTCCAAATGGGCTCTTGCGATTGATGGCAAATCGGTTTTCTTTAAATCTACCATACGAGTTTCAAAGCCATAAGTAGCTCCTTGCGGAATATATGAAACCGTTGTCATTCCTGGGGTGAGCAATGAAGTTACTTTCTCTACAAAAACCTTCTGTAAATTTCGGCGATAAATATCAATTGTTTTCTTAGACTTCAACTCTGACCAAATGTTGCCACGTAGGTCAATCATTAACTCATCTAAATTATAATTAGCGGTACTTGCCGAGCCTGTTTCCATTAATCTTACGGCACGGTCGCCCGCCAAAAGATTATTTAAAGTAGCTTCCTGAATTGATTTAATAGCCTCAACGCCAGTTTCTGGATTGATTCTGCTCAAAATATTCTTGTCTAATAACCAAGATGGGGTATCAAAAACTTGACGATTCAAGAAGTTAACGGCATCTTTTTGAGTGGCTCTTGGCACAACTTCATATACCGAACCTTCCATATCGTAAGTTTTCGGAGTATCATAAATACCACCAACGTTTTTGGTTACGTGACCAATATAACGACGGTACTGACCAGTTACGTTAGCGTATAATTCAGCCAATTCTTTGTAAGATTCACCGTTTTCTTTGCTCCATTCTGGCAAATTAGGTAAAATTCTTTGTAAGTTTTTGATACCATAATCAGACGCTTTCATGGCGTTATCGCTCAAATCTTCTGTCTGATAACGTGGGTCAAAAGGACTAACTTCTGTGCCAAAACGCTTACGTGGGTCTTTGATTGCTTCTTTTGTCAATTCATTTAAAATAGACTTTTCTTCTTTCGCACTTTTTGCTTCAGGGAAATATTTATATGCCCACTGAATCGCCCAAACATCATAATCACCGATGCGAGGGAAGAAATCCGTTACACCATCTTCTGGTTGGGCTACGTAATTGAAACGAGCATAGTCCATAATCGACGAAGTGTGTCCGTTTTTCGCAACCCATTCTTTGTCACGTAATTTCTCAACTGGCGTTGCCGAACTCGCACCCATGTTGTGGCGTAAACCGATTGTGTGTCCAACCTCGTGTGATGATACAAAACGAATCAATTGTCCCATTAATTCATCATCAAAGTTTTTCTTTCTTGAGCGTGGGTCAGAAGCGGCAGTTTGAATCATGTACCAGTTACGGAGCAAACGCATAACGTTGTGATACCAACCGATATGACTTTCTAAAATTTCACCACTGCGTGGGTCGTGTACGTTCGGGCCATACGCATTCTGAATATCAGCCGCAAAATATCTAATCACTGAATAACGAGCATCCTCTAAGCCCATGCTATCTTTTGGGTTCATGTATTCGCCACGAATAGCGTTTTTCCAACCTGCTTTTTCAAATGCAATTTGCCAGTCGTCAACACCTGCTTTGAGGTATTTTTGCCATTTTTGTGGCGTTGCTGGGTCAATATAATAAACGATTGGTTTTTTTGGTTCAATCAATTCTCCACGTTTTTGGCGTTCGGCATCTTCTGGCGTTCTTGGCTCAAGTTTCCATCTTACCGCAAAAACTTCGCTATCAGATTTTTGTGATTCTTCACCAAAACTTGAATATTGATTCGCAAAATAACCAACACGTGGGTCGAAATAACGCTTACGCATGGGTGTTTTTGGCAAAATAATCATCGAAGTATTAAACTCCATTGTTACAACGCCCGCATCACGAGAGGCTGGCAAATAACCACCAATTTGAGGAATCGGAGCTAATGAAACACTCGGAGGAATAACACTGTAAGTTTTTGTAGTACGAATTTCGGTATTAATCGGGTACGAACGAATATGCTGGATAAACGAACGGTCGGCTTGAATTGCCGCAATCTTCAATAATTGTTTGTTGATTGGGTCGAGCGAGAAAACTTGATTATCTCCTTTGAAGAAATCAGTCACTTCAATAACCGCCGAAGTGTCTTTTCTGAGTGCTTTGATATCAAAAACGCCAATAATTGGGTCAGCACTTGAATTTTGTACTGATTGAAAAATCGGTTTTGTACTATCTGGACTCGCAATTACGAAGGTAATCGAACGCAAAAAAAGCTTGTTTTCTGGGCCTTTTTCCCATCTAACTACCTGACGGTTTACTTCCTCACCGCCAAAAATTCCACCACCAGCGGCAGTTTTTGAGTAGCGAGTTACAGACATAATGTCACGACCAATTAACGTATCGCCTACTTCAAAGAAATATTTGTCGTCGATTTTGTGAACAGTCATTAAGCCTTTTGAAGTAATGGCTTTCGATGTAATGACTTCTTTGTAGGGTTTTGGTCCAGTTTTTGGAGCTTCGGCTGGTTTTGGTGGAGTGGCTGGAGCAGCCACAGGCGGCTTAGCTTCTTCAGTTTTTTTGTCGTCTTTTTTCTGTGCGAATGTTCCGATTGAAACACAGACTGCCAACGAACTTAAAAAAGTAATCTTTAATAAATTCATAAATTTGATTTTAATAGTTTGTAAGGTATAATTTTGTAAAACTAACGAAAAACAATAAATTCTTAGGCAATGAATTGATGAACGGAAAATCTTACAAGACAATTAAGGTTTTTTTGTCGAAATTAATAACAACGTTAATGGCTTATTGTTAAGTTATCATTGTAAAATAAATATACTTTTTTTCCTTTTGTCTGTAACCTTCTTCATTTTTTGCAGTAAGCATTATCAGAAACAATCAAAACGATAGATTTTATGACCGATGAAACGGCCATGTTGTGTGTTTTTAATGGTGAGCTCGACAAAGCAGCGGTTTTGTATGAACGGTACAAACGCCCGCTCTTGAATTTCTTTCTACGCTTCGGGGTAGAGTGGGAGACAAGCCATGACCTTACGCAGTTTAAAAATTGTTTTGTCTGGTGAGGCAACTGACAATACAGAAATTGGTGCAAATGTACAAGTAGGAAGAAATACATTAAAAATCAAGCTTCCGAAGAGCAAGTGTTTTGGTAATTTTACTGTGAAAATTCCGAAATATTTGAATCTCAGTGTGAAAGAAACGCTAAATTCTTACACAAAATGGCAGATTTTGGGCATAAAAAGAGAAGTTGAAACCGAAACATCTTACTCGCAACCATCGGTACAATTAGTGGCGGTGGAGTAAATTCAATAATTAAGTCAGACCACGGAAATGTCTATTTAAGAAAGAAAAAATAGAAACACAAAATTATGAAAAAACAAAACCGTTGACTTTGATTAGTCAACGGTTTTCTTTTGTAGAACAATTTTGTAAATTGTTCAGATGCCGTGATAACAATTTAAAAATCGGGTTGCCGATTCGATTGTTTTACTAAAATAAGTTAGTTTTTATCAATTTGATAGAAATTGCAATCAAAATCATTCCAAAAACTTTACGGAGAATATCGGCACCAGTTGGCCCAAGAATTTTTTCTATCTGCTGAGAATTTCTTAAAACTACATAAACTACCAGTAAGTTTAGCATAATTCCGATGATGATATTCTCAACTTGATAAGCAGCTTTCAATGAAATAATTGTTGTCATCGTACCTGCACCCGCAATAATCGGAAAGGCCAATGGCACAATTGAAGTTGCTTTGCTATTGGTGGTTTCGTGTTTAAAAATGCTTCGGCCGAGAATCATTTCAAAGCCAATCAAAAACAAAATCAAAGCACCCGCAATGGCAAAAGATTTGACATCAACGCCAAATAAATTCAAAATACTAATACCCAAAAATAGGTAAGTTATCATTAATCCGCCCGCAACTAAAGTTGCTTGTTCGGCGTGAATACTACCTGCTTTTTTGCGTAAATCAATGATAATCGGAATCGCTCCCAAAATATCAATAACCGAAAATAGGATAATTGAAACCGAAATGATTTCTTTAAAAACGAAGTTCATTGGCGTAGTAAGGTTTTTAGTTTGTCGAATTCCCAATCTTCGATAGCTGGGAAATTGGCTATTCTGAAAGTGGTGTCTTTCCAAGCACCGTAACCATTACCCAAAATTATATTATTTTCATTAGCTTTTTGTTTCAAAACCGAAATTTCCTCAACTGTTCCTTTTATCGCAATGACGGTTTCTGACCTTACTTCATTATTTGTTATCAATAAATCAAGATTGGTTTCAGCACTTATAAAGTTATAAAAATCTTTTGCTCGTTCTTTTATGTGCAGGTTAATTGTCTGAATATCAGGCACTTGCTGCATGACTCGCATCAAAAGATAAATACCCAAAATGTTTGGTGTGTAATGCGTTTGGTACTTTTTAAAATTATCTCTGATGAAAAGTAGGCTATTATAATGGTTGCGGTCGCCAATTTCTTCGGCACGTTTGATAGCTTTTGGCGAACAAATCATAATTCCCATTCCAGCAGGTAAACCAAGACATTTTTGCACCGAAGCCAACCAAATATCGCCCGATTTCCAATCAAGTTTGATTCCACCCAGCGAAGATGTAACATCGACCGCAATTAATACTTCGGTGTGAAGTTTACCGAAAAACGAATTTTCTACTTGAGTTGCATTAGAAGTTTCGTTTTGAGTAAAACACCAAACATCAGCTTCAGAAGTAAAATTTTCATTAAATGTTTCTTGGAAATCGAACTTTGTGGTTGAGGTTTGTTTTCCCAAACGAGAGGCATATTCAAACCATTTTTCGCCAAAAGCACCATTGTAAATATGATGACTATGATTTCTTACGAGCGATTGACTGACGATTTCCCAACATTCAGTGGCTGATGAAGTAAAATAAACTTCGTAATCTTCGGGGATATTTTGTTTTTGCTTAAAGACCGAAATACATGTTGCCAGCATTTCCATGAAAGGCATACTTCGGTGATTTTGGCTCAAAATGCCTTCATTCATGGCATCTTGGAGATAAGTTGCCACTTGCGGATACACTTTTGATGGTCCTGGATAAAACGTTATCAATTATCAATTATCAGTTATCAATTATCAATTATCCTTTTTCCCACTCAGAACTATTTGAGAAAATATGCTTTTAAATCTCTTTCGAGTTCGGTGGGTGAGATGGTTTTTATGTTGCCATCAATTGCCAATGAAATTTTGCCGTTTTCTTCCGAAACACAAATGGCGGCGGCATCGGTTGCTTCCGAAATACCGAGAGCCGCACGGTGACGAAATCCATAATTGGAAGGTAAATCGTCATTGTTGGCAATCGGTAAAATACAATGTGCTGCTTTTATGCGGCTACCGTCGATGATGATTGCACCATCATTCAATAAACTGTATTGGCTAAAAAGCGACAAAATTAATTTCTTTGATAAAACTGCCTCTAAGGCGTCGCCTGATTCGGCAAATTTACCTAAATCATCTTCTTTTTGGATAACAATAATACCACCCGTAAACTCGCTCGACATAGTTTTGGCGGAATCAATGATGGTTTTCAAAGGATATTTTTCCTCTGGAATTACCTCTGTACCGAGTAAATTGGCAAAAAACTGGTTGTTGGTGAGTGAAGTAGATTTGCCAATCAACAACAAAAAACGGCGAATTTCTTGCTGAAAAAGCACAATCAAAGCGATTGCCCCTACACCCATAAAATATTCTAAAATACGGGTGAGCAACTCCAAATCAATGGCTTTGACAATCAAATAAAATAAATAAATGAGCAAATAACCCAAGAAAACACGACTTGCAACACTACCACGCACCAATTTATAAATATAATACAGCAGAAATGCAACGAGCGAAATATCTAAAACATCAGTCCACTTAATTTCTAAAAATCCTATTTGCATGAGAAAATTTCATTTTATATTCAAATTCGGTTTCGTAATAGACCTGAAAACCTGAGTTTTCATAAAACCGCTTTGCTTTTGGGTTGTTTTTTAGTACCTGTAATTCGATTCCTTTCGAGTTTCTTTGTCCGTCTTCAATTACTTTATCGAGTAATTGGCGACCAAAACCTTGATTCTGAAAGTCTTTTTGAATCATAATATTTATGATTTCAAAAGAATGATTTTTTTCTTCTATCTCCAAATAACCGATGCTTTGTTTTTCAAATTCGATAATCTGAATATTTTCCGAATCAAATTCTTTTCTGTGAGATTTGATTTCGGTGGCATAAACGGCATCGCTGTATTCTTTGAACGAACTTTGTTCGATTTCAAAAGTCAAATCTGCATCGTTTTGCGTTGCTTTTCTGAGTAGAAGTTTCATTTTATCAATAACGGGTTTTAGAAGAATTTTAGATAAAATGAGTTAGCTTTTATTCAGAAAAAATCATTTTGATACAAAATAAACACTTTTTAAATAATTCATGTTACGCAGAGCTATTTTTCCCCTTCTTATTTTCAAGGAA
>JBKBSS010000358.1:0-3105 GCA_046291385.1 Emticicia sp.
GATTGGTGTTGGTGGCTACGCCAGCGGCCCGACGCTTATCATGGCAAATTTTTTGGGCGTTCCGACGCTTATTCAAGAACAAAACTCTTTTGCGGGCGTAACCAATAAATTTGTAGCAAAAAAGGCACAACGCATTTGCGTGGCGTACCCAAATATGGAGCAGTTTTTTCCGAAAGAAAAAATTGTAATGACTGGAAATCCCGTAAGAAAAGATATTTTAGAAACAGCTTCAAAAAGAGAACAAGCTTTCAAGCATTTCGGACTTGACCCCGAACGCAAAACCCTTTTGGTCATTGGCGGAAGTCAAGGAGCAAAAACTATCAACGAAGCTATTTTTGCGGGTTTGAATGATTTAATTTCCAACGATTTACAGGTGATTTGGCAAACGGGTAAATTATTTATTGATAAAGCCAAACAAGCCGTTGAGTCGCTACAAACCCAACGAGTTTTTGTGTCGGATTTTATCTATGAAATGGATTTGGCTTATGCCGCCGCCGATTTGGTTGTTTCACGTGCGGGAGCTTTGTCAGTGTCTGAGCTTTGTTTGGCCGAAAAACCTTCAATTTTAGTACCGCTACCAACGGCCGCCGAAGACCATCAAACACAAAATGCCATGAGTTTGGTCAATGTGAAAGCCGCTTGGTTAGTAAAAGACGCAAAAGCGAGAGATATTTTAGTAGATAATGTAATAAAATTGGCTGATGACAAGTTTGAAATGCAGCAACTAAGCCAAAACATTAAAACACTGGCCAAGCCAAATGCAGGTAAAGAAATTGCTGCCGAGGTTTTGAAAATCATTAATAAATAAGGCATGAAGATTTTTTTTTCTGAAAATAGAGTAGATTATTCGAGTTATACATTCGACTATGCGATTTATTGCTTGAAAGAATCGCAAAACGAATTGACCAAAATCTATGAAAAAGGTTTTCTGCCTTATACTGGAAATTTGAGCATCGAAGGAGATACTTTTTACTTAGCCCGTAGTCTAAGAGTTGAACTTGATAGATTTGCAGATACGTCCGAAAATCGTCGAGTAAATCGCTTGGTTGAGCCGCTTAATATTCAACTGGAGGTTATTAAAAAAGAAGATTTCGACCTGAATACACCTGATTTTGTAAATCTTAGCCAAGAATATATTTCTCAACGCATCGGCGACGATAATATGAGCATGGAGCGTTGGCAATATATTTTATCAAGAGAAACAGGCACGCATATTTTCAGATTTAGCATTGAAGGCAAACTAATCGGTTTTGTCTTTGCTGTTCTCGAAGCGAATATGTTGCATTATTGGTTTGCATTTTTTGATACCGAATATATGCGAACCCATTCGCTCGGTAAATGGCTCATGTGGCGAGTAATAAAATGGGCAAAAGATAATAATTTGAAACACGTTTATCTCGGAACCGCCTATAAATCGTCGGCTTTGTATAAAATCAGAGACCACAAAGGTTTAGCGTATTTTGATGGTTATCGTTGGAATCAAGACGTTGAGCGTTTAAAAACTCTTTGTAAAAACGATTTAGAACCTAAATTTGCCGACGAATTCAAAACATTGGATAATCAGAATGAATTTTTGAAACAATTGTAATAATAATTATTGCATATCTGTTACTGATAAGTATCATGTACCAGTCAGTAACCAAAATTGAGTGAAATTATTAAAATCTTCCTATTATCTATAAGCAAATGTTTCGTAATACTAACTTCGGAAAAATCGGCAAAGTGCTATTAGGACTAATGGCTATCAGTGCTATTATAATCTTGATTGGCTTTTCGACTGATAGCTTTTCATCGAATCGCTGTAAGAAAATCGAAGTGAATATCAAGAATGCCGACGAGCAGTTTTTTATCAATAAACAAGACGTTAAGGCTCTGGCCACAAAATATGGCAGCGACCAACTCGTTGGAAAGCTTTACGATAAAATCGACCTTCGAGAAATTGAGCAAAGAGTTTTGCGTAATCGCCAAATAAAAAGCTGTCAAGTATTTCGTGGAGTGGAAGGAACGCTCAATGTTGACATCGAACAACACATTCCAATTGCTCGAATTTTGATGCCCGATGGGCGTGATGACGTATATGTAGATGCCGACGGAAGTTTTTTTCCACTCTCTGAAAGATATTCCGCAAGAATTTTATTGCTTTCGGGCGAATATTTCCGAAATTTGTCCAACTTGAAGGCAAAACGTCAGGAAAAGAATCTACAATTTATAAATTTTATCAACGAGGATTCCTTTTTGAAGGCACAATTCACGCAGCTCGACATTGATGCCAACGGAGACATTAACGTCGTTCCGTTAGTTGGTAATCATATTATTGAGTTTGGCGAGCCAACAAATATTGAAAATAGGTTAAATAGATTAAAAATATTTTATAACCAAATCCTACCTGTTAAGGGATGGGATGGTTTTTCGTCTGTAAGTGTGAAATACGACGGACAAATTGTATGTAAGTAAATAGCTGTGACTTTTAGCCGTCTTTTTCGGGTTAAAAGCCTTATAAATAATACAAGAATGAATAAAGGTGTAATTGTAGGTATTGATATTGGAAGCACGAAGATTTGTGCAGTGGCAGGGATTATGGACGCTATCGGGAAAGTGAAAATTCTTGATATGGTTGAAGAGCCTACCCAAAGAGGGCGTGTGTCTAATGGAACAGTTGTAAACTTAGAGTTTACAGCTCAAGACATTGACCGTATCCTTACCAAATTATCAGATAAAGCCGACATCAATATTCAGAATGTGATTGTCAATATTTCAGGCGAATACGTTGAAGGAAGAAGTCACCAAAACTTCTTGACTCGTAACGATAGCCGCACGACGATTCGCAAAGAAGAAATCGAAAAACTGGCGGTTGATATTCGTAAATCGTTCCGCCCTACTGCTGGAAACCTTATTATTCATACTTTCCCACAGGAATTTATCATTGACCGTGCCTTAGTTCCCGAAAACCCAATTGGTCGATTCGGAGTAACGCTCGGTGGAAATTTCTTTCTGATTTCAACACCAAACGACCCACATATTGCTCTTCAACAAACCATTGAGAGTGTTGGGGTAAAGATTCAAGATAATAAGCGTTTTATACCGCTAAAAATAGTTCATACGCTA
>JBKBSS010000359.1:0-3082 GCA_046291385.1 Emticicia sp.
TCTGTATCCCAATAAGTTACGCCGCCGTATTTTTCACCCGTAAAACCTTTCGGGCCAATATTTAGGCGTGCATCTTCGCCAGTATAAGTTTGTTGAAGCTGGAAAATATTGAAACGAATCGCTTGTTGGGCCGCTACATCGCCTTCAATCTGAATATCATTGCCTTCCCATTTTTTAGCCCAAGCAGCTATTTGTTCGGCCAACATGGCATCAAAACCTTTTTTAGCAACTTTTTCTACGTAAGCCTTTGTGTTTTCACTTAAAACTTTAATCAAATGGTTTTCTGATGAAAGATTAGCGGCAAATTTTACGATTGAAATCGCTTCACCTTCTACGAGATTAATTTTAAATTCGTTGGCAACGTATTTGTCTTTTTTTATCGGAAAAGTCTGACAGTCAACCTTTTCGCTCGCTTGATAAACTTCAAACTTCATTCCCGTACAAACTTGAAAAGTTGGCACAGTATCCCAAACCGATTGCTTAGTTTCGAGTGTCAAAAATCCTTCACCATGACCCGTTTCTTTTGAAATTTCATTCCAAAATTTCTCTCCATGATTAGAATCTTTGTTGGATACATCTCCATCAAGCGAGACTGTTATTTTTGCCGAACCGAAGAAATTTAGAGGCGTAATCGAGTATTTAATAACGCCCGATTCATCATCAACCAAACTTAAAAAGCGTTGAGAATGGATTTTGAGCGTTTTCCCACTCGCCAGTTCGATTGTGCAATTACGTTCCAGCACGCCAGTTCGCATATCAAGCATACGAGTAAACTCGTGTACTTTTGCGGTATTCAAATCTATACTTTCTCCTTCAATTTCTATATCAATACCTGTCCAATTACAAGCATTGATTACTTTTGCGAAATAATTTGGATAGCCATTTTTCCACCAACCTACACGGGTTTTGTCGGGAAACCAAACACCAGCCACATAATTTCCTTGAAGGGTTTTTCCCGAATATTTTTCTTCAAAATTTCCACGTCCGCCCATTCGACCGTTTCCCAAACTCATCAAACTTTCGGTAATTTCGTTATGTTCGGGGTGAAAACCATTTTCTACGATGCACCATTCATCGTGCGTTATATAATTTTTCATTTTTGGTTTTAATTTCAATTAGTTTTTAAGGAAGCCTTCGCTGGGCGACATTAGCTTGGAGCTAAGGCTTCTTTTTGCAATAAATCGTTGAGATGGAGGTTTTCAAACCCACTAAAAACAATATCTGCCTTAGTTAAAACCTCGGCGTGACCAATACCCACTACTTTCATACCTGCATTTTTGCCAGCTTCAACTCCTGCAACGGCATCTTCAAAAACAAGACATTCTTCGGGCGAAAGACCTAATTCGGCTGCACCTTTCAGAAACACTTCGGGGTCAGGTTTTCCTTTCGAGATTTTGGTGCCGTCGATTATTGCATCAAAATCGTTGATAAGTCCAACGCCTTCAAGAATCATTCGGGCATTTTTACTTACCGAACCCAAGGCTATTTTTATATCAGTTTGCTTTATTTGGGCAAAAAACTCACGAACGCCTGGTAAAATATCATCAGCGGTCATTTTGCTAACCAAAGTCAAATAATGTTCATTTTTCTTGGCGGCGAGTTCAAGTTTTTCGTCTTCCGTCAAAACTACATTTCCGTATTCGAGAATCAAATTTAACGAATCCATTCTGCTTACGCCTTTCAATCCTTCGTTGAATTCTTCCGAAATATCAAAGCCTAAATCATTGGCCATTTTACGCCATGCTTGGTAATGAAATATGGCAGTTTCTACAATTACGCCATCTAAATCAAATAAAAATCCTTTAATCATATTTTCGTACAACAATTTTCTAAATTGTTTCGTGTTTAATTATCCATTTCTTCAATACACAATTTGAAAAATTGTGTTACTTCAGTTCCAAAATCAAAGCAGTCATTGCTGGTACTTTGATGTTTGAAATATCATTCAGCGTTTCGCCAGTCATGATATTTTTTGCTGATTTTGCACTTTTTATGATTTCCGCAAAATTAGCCGTTTGCACGGTTGATTCTGTATTTTTGGTATTGCTCACAACCATAACTGTCTGATTTTCAGTGTATCTGAAATATACGTAAATTCCGCCATCAAAAGGTGTAAACTGCATAAATTTCCCTTCTGTGAGAGCTTCCGAATTTTTACGGTAGGTCAATAATTTTTTATTAAACTCGAAAGCCTCATTTTCTTGGGCATTTCTTCCTGTTGACGTAAATTTATTTTCTTTATCACCTATAAAGCCGCCCGAAAAATCTTTTCTAACCTCTGCATCGGTTGGGTTTTTGAAGTTTTTCATCAAAAATTCAGTACCGTAATACATCTGCGGAACACCACGAACGGTGTAAAGCCATGTTAAACCTAACTTATATTTATTAAAATCTTCACCAATTACCGAGAAATATCGGTCGGTATCGTGATTTTCTACAAATGGTACAAGTTTTTCGGGGTTTTGATATACAAGGTCTTGGGCAAGCGTTGTATAAAGTCGGTTTACACCTTCATTCCAACCAAAATTTTCTTTCAAAGCCGTGTTGATTGCTCCTTGAACCTGAAAATCACAGCTTGACGGAAGATTACATTTGAACGGAATATTCAAATTATTTTTGGTGAAATACGATTGGCTTATAACTGTATTCACGGCTGATTCGCCAAAGAGTAACATATTTGGGTGTTCGTCAAGAATCGCCTTGTTACAACGATTCATAAATTCCATGTCATTGTAAATATAAGTATCAATTCTCCACGCATCAATATTAAAGTACTCAATCGTCCAAAGTGCATGTTGGATTAAATAAGTTGCCAATAAAGGTTCTTTTTGATTCAAATCTGGCAAAAATGAAGTAAACCAACCTTCTTCGGTTACTTTTTTGTCATATTTCGAGCCGTTTACATCAATCAAAGGTTGGTCTTTATACGACGTGTTTGTGTATTTATCCCAATTGTGCAACCAATTTTTTGATGGCAAATCTTTCACCAGCCAAGCATCTTCGCCAACGTGATTATAGACCGCATCTTGCACGATTTTAATGCCTTTTTTGTGGGCTTCGTTGATGAGTTTTTGATAGGCAG
>JBKBSS010000360.1:0-3080 GCA_046291385.1 Emticicia sp.
CCGATATTCAAGACGCAAAATATAATAAACGAACGGAAGACGGAATCTTAGAATTTATTCAAGATATTGTTTCTCAAAAAATCATCATCAAAGCACATCCTGACAAAAAAATCCATGCCAAAGTTTATATTTTTTATCGAAACATTGAAGATAAATACGATAAGCAAATTTCTGTTATTACGGGGTCTTCCAATTTGACCGATGCAGGTCTGGGAACGGGCAGTCAGTTCAATTATGAGTTTAATGTTGAATTAGATAATTATGACGAAGTGAAATTTGCTCACGATGAGTTTGAGTTACTTTGGTCAGAATCTGTCAATATTTTGCCAGTTGATGTGCAAGACCTAACAAAAAAAACTTACCTCCAAGCTATTACGCCTTTTGAGCTATATATCAAGATGTTGATTGAATATTTTGGTAATCGTGTTGAATACGACCCATATAATATCGAACTCCTCTTACCCCCAAAATTCACCCGACTAAAATACCAAACCGATGCTGCCAATCAAGGCTACGCTATGATGATGAAACACAATGGTTTCATATTGGCAGATGTGGTAGGTTTGGGCAAAACCATTGTGGCGGCTACGATTATCAAGAAATTTATCTACGAAAATGGCACGCAAACCAAGATTTTAATTGTTTGCCCGCCCGCTATTGAAGAGGCGTGGAGAAGGGCTGCTTCCGATTTTCAGATTGATAATCATCTACGATTTATTACTACTGGTAGTTTGGGCAAGGTTTTAGACGGCAATAATTATGATTTTCCCGATGCCGAATATTTCGACCTGGTGGTAGTTGATGAATCGCACAAATTCCGAAATTATGATACAGGAATGTACGTTGAACTACACGAAATTTGTAATCGTCCCCGAAAAAATGTGGGTTTAGATGGCGATTCCAGAAAAAAAGTAATTTTGGTATCGGCTACGCCCATGAATAACCGCCCAGAAGACATTGAAAATCAATTATATCTCTTTCAGGACAAACGAAATTCTACGCTCGAAACGGTCAGAAATATTCAAGATTATTTCAAACAAATAAACAAAGAATACAAAGAGTTGGCAAGCGAAGAAACACTAAATATTGAAAAACTAAAAACGCTTTTCAATAAACTTCGCAATGATATTATTGAGCCACTGGTTATTCGCAGAACCCGAACCGACCTCGAAACGGATGAATACAAAGCCGACTTAAAAGCACAAGGCATTACGTTTCCAATTCTGAAAGACCCCACGGAATTGTACTATTTTTTAGATGAAAATTTGGCTACACTTTTTGCCGATACCATTGATATTATTGCAGGTGTAGAGCCAAGCAATAAGAAAAAGAAATTGCCCCAAGCACTCGGCTATTATCGCTACGGGGCTATCAAATATTTGCTCAATGCCGAAGACAAAAAAACTTACGGCAACGTTGAATCTATCTCGGACCGATTGGCTCATATCATGCGGTTATTGATGGTCAAACGCCTTGAAAGTAGCTTCAATGCCTTCAAAGAATCGCTTATTCGCTTGCAAAAGGCTTGTCAAAACATGATTGATATGTTTGCCAATGACCGTGTTTTTATTGCACCCGACCTTGATATAAATAAATTATTGGCTGATGGTTTTTCGGAAGACGAAATTCAAACAAAAATTGAAGCAAAGGGCGGCAATAACCGTGAATTCAAGGCGGAAGCCTTCGATAAGCAATTTGTTGAATTATTGAAAGAGGATAAAGTAAAAATTGACGCCTTATTGACTCGCTGGAAAGTAGTAACCAACGACCCAAAATTGGAAGCATTTACGCAAGGTCTATCAGATACTTTTTTTCAGAAAAACACCAACTATGAACATAAATTAGTCATTTTTAGTGAAGCCAAAGATACCGCCGACCAACTCACCAAAGTAATGCAAGCAAAAGGCTATAAAGTACTGGCGGTCAGTGCCAAAAACCGAAAAGAAGTAGGTGCTGATATTCGATTGAACTTTGATGCCAATGTCGATGAAAAAGAATGGAAACATGATTTTGATGTAATAATCACGACCGAAGTATTGGCTGAGGGCGTGAACTTGCACCGAAGCAATGTAATTATCAACTATGACGTACCTTGGAATAGTACAAGATTGATGCAACGCATCGGGCGAGTAAATCGCATTGGTTCGAGGGCAAAACAAATCTATGTCTATAATTATTATCCTTCTGCCGAAGGCGATGTGCAAATACGATTGGTCAATAATGCCCTCAGAAAACTCCAAGCTTTTCATACTGCTTTTGGCGAAGACAACCGAATTTTTTCGGCATTGGAGGAAGTCGGCGATGGCAAACTGCATGGGGCTAAACTCAAACAAGAACAAAGCGAAGTACTGAAATATTTGATTGAATTGCGTGAGTTTAAAAAGAAAAACGAAGAATGGTTTAGTGCTATCAAACAAGTGCCAAATAAGGCGAGAGTCAGGCGAGAGCATGGAAACATCAATCCATTGACGATACCTGTGCCAAATCAAATTCCGTTGAATTTACCCGATAGCTCGCTCTGCTACCTCAAAGCCGATAACCACCCTGGCGTGTTTTGTTTTGTGAGCGATGCCAACAATGTGCAAGAGCTTAGTTTTTTAGATGCAGCTAAATTATTTAAAGCAGAAATTGAAGAAAAAGCCATCAAAACCCTTTCTGACAAGCATTTTGGGCAAGTAGAAACCGCTTATCAGTTTTTCAAATCTGATGTAATACAGCAAAATATCAATAATAATATCAATCGAAAAGACCTTAGTCCTGCCGAAAACAAGGCCATTACCAACCTTTCGCATTTGATAAAACACGCTCCTACGCCTCAGAAAAAAGAATTACTCAAAATCGTGCTGAATAAAATTAAGGCAGGTGGATTTCCGAATAAGGGTTTGCCCAAAGAAATTAATGATTTTTGGACAAAGGAATCTAAACTTTTTACCCAAAATTTAGAGCAATTTTACGACAAACTATTTATCGAAATACTCGACCGTTATAATTTCTCAAATACCGAAAGCCCCGTAGAAAAACCAAAACAAAGCATCAAAAACCCTAAAATAGTGCTTACATTAAATTTATAATATCACTAA
>JBKBSS010000361.1:0-3078 GCA_046291385.1 Emticicia sp.
AGCAATAAACCTTGATTTACCGTTACACGCACATCATCAGCAACTAAACCAGCAAGTTTTTCGACTAAACTACGAGAAACTGTGCTTGAAATATTTCCCAATGGAACTCTTACGAAAACGCCGTAATAACCAGCTTGTTTTTGTGCAAAAGCATTGGTTTTGAACCAGTTTTTATAGAGTTCTGAGTTTTGAGTGCTGAGTTCTGAGTTTAATCCTTTATGTAGTTCTGAGTTTTGCGAAGCATTTGGCTTTTCCAACTCAGAATTCAGAACTCCGAACTCAGAATTTATCTTAAAAGTTTTTACTTTCAACGAAAGTTTTTCTTCTTCAACCAATTGCATGAAAGCCTCGAATCCGATTTTTGCAATCAAGAATTTCAAACGTGCTTTGTGACGTGAATTTCTTTCGCCATGACGGTCGAAAACTCTCAAAACTGCTTCAATTAATGGAATAATCGCATCTTCTTCAACGAATTCGTAAGCCAAATGTGCTAATTGAGGTTGGGCACCCAAGCCGCCACCAAGCATGATTTTGAAGCCACGAACGCCATCAACAATTTTTGGAATAAAACCCAAATCGTGCATATAGCTAAGGGCAGTATCATCATCAGTATTTGAGAACGACATTTTGAATTTACGCCCCATTTCTTGACAAACTGGGTTACGTAAGAAATATTCAAAGGTAGCGTGTACGTATGGCGTTACATCAAAAGGCTCATTTGGGTCGATGCCCGCAGTAGGTGAGCCAGTGATATTTCTTACAGTATTTCCGCAAGCTTCACGTAATGTTATGTTATCTTCTTCAAGTTTCGACCAAAGTTCTGGAGTTCTATCGAGGCTTACAAAGTGAATTTGTACGTCCTGGCGAGTCGTAAAGTGTAGATTTCCTGTTGAATATTCGTCTGAGACATCGGCGATTTTTTTCCACTGATTAAGCGTCATTTTACCGTAAGGTAATTTGATTCTAATCATCTGAACGCCTTGTTGACGTTGCCCATAAACCCCACGAGCCAATCTTAGACTACGAAATTTTTCTTCATGAATTTTACCTTCACGAAACATTCTAATTTTACGCTCTAAATCTATGATGTCTTTTTCTACTAAAGAATTCTCTAACTCAGTACGAAAGCTTTGCATATTCTATGATTAAATTTTAGTATGCAAATATATAGTAAGTCTATGATAATCATAGACTATGTGGACAGATATTTTTTGAGATTATTAGTTAAATACAATTTTATCGAAAATTTGTAAAAAAAATAGTAGTGTAAAACAAGTCTCTAACTTGTTTATCGGGTGGGTAAGCAAGTTGAAAACTTACTTTACAATTTCAAATTAAATTTTATAAGATTTCCCTTCTTCGGCCAAAAAGGTATTTTCAAATACTTCACGGGCTTCTACAATATGCGTATCAAGGGTTTTATAGCGAGAAGAATAATGCCCGATAATCAATTGTTTGGCATTGATTTGTTGGGCAATCATGGCCGCTTGGCGAGCCGTTGCATGATTGGTTTGTTCGGCTCTTTTAAGTTCGGAATCAGTGAACGTAGCTTCGTGATAAATACCGTCAATGTTTTGTAATTGATTGATTTTTAGCTCGTTATAAGCTGTGTCTGAGCAGTAAGCAAATGATTTTGAAGAACTTCCTGCAATCGTATAATCTTCATTTTTATAAGTAATTCCGCTTAACTCATCATGAATATCAAGCCCATCTTTGAGCATTTTTAAATACGGAATTGGGAAATTTACAGGTAAATTTTCGGCAACAATTTTTCTTTTGCAAGCTTTTGAACGAAACAAAAAACCACAACACGGAATTCGATGGTGAAGCGGAATCGTTTCCACCGTTACGAAATTTGTTTCGAGTAAATGATATGCGTTTTCGGTATCGGTTTCTACAAAATTGATTTTATAATGCAACCGAGTATCCGAATGTTTGAATTGAGCGGTCAGAATTTCATCAAGTCCACGAGGGGCGAAAATGGTTAAATCTTCTTTGCGTTGGTTCATGCTCCAACTGGAAAGCAAGCCAACTAAACCAAAATAGTGGTCGCCGTGGAGGTGACTAATAAAAATATGACGTATTCTTGAAGATTTAACTTTTTGTTCGAGCAAACGATACTGCGTACCTTCGCCACAATCAATCAAAAAGGATTCGTTTTCGATTGATAATAAAAAAGCTGAAGGAAATCTATTGATAACAGGAGTAGCCGAGCCAGTACCTAAAACTAAAAAATCAAAATTCATAAATTGGTCGATAGTCCACAGACAACGGACGATTGTGTTAGAAAAAAACTTGCTTCTGTCGTCTGTTGACAGTTGACTGTGGACTTAAAATATTTAGAATTTCCCTTCGGTAAAGCCATTTTCTTCGCCCAAATCGAAGTCGTCATCTTTTTCGTCACGGAAATCGTTTTCCAAATCATTCATAAATACGGCGTCGATTCCTTCATCGGTCGTTGGAAGTAGCACAATTTCAGGGATTTTTTCGCCGTCAATTAAGTCAAGAATATCGTCATCTTTTGTGCAAACAATAAAAAGACCTTGTTCGGTACGACAAACTTTGGTCGCTTTTCTAAGAAGCGAAAGTCCAGATTCGTCGATTTCTATAACTTTCGAGAAATCAACAATCATATTTGTCAACCCTTCACGATACAAAATGACAATTTGTTTTTCAATTTCAGCAGTAATCGTTTTATCGAATTTGCTTTCATTTAATTGTATGAGGGCGTAGTGTTCGGTTTTTTCGATAGAGTACATAAATAGTGATAGCTTTTTGGTTTTTGCAAATTTAAGCCAAAAATTTATTTTTACCTGTTGAACGACCTATTATTTCGTTGATTTTCGGTGAAATTAAGTTTTTTACGAAGCAAATTTATCAATAATTACATCAACCAGTTTGTTTACCGAACGAATCCTGTGGGCAATTGTTTTTCCGATAGTTGGTTTATTGGGGTCTTCAATGCCATAAGCTGGCGTAATTTTAGAAAGCTTTTTGTAAGAATATTTGTTCAACTTTTCGGCATAATCAGTAGGAAAAGTTCTATCTCGGTAATTAATTGAGTAAAGTTTTGAGGCT
>JBKBSS010000362.1:0-3062 GCA_046291385.1 Emticicia sp.
TTACTACGAGTTCCGAATTACTAATCAAAAGTAGCGATTGCTCAAAACTTGGTAAATTGCAATACTCGGGGTATTTTTTACAAAGTTTACCTCTTGCAATTATTAAATCCAATTTATTTTTAAGACGTTTTTCGGCATCTTTCATTCCAGCATTCTTGTAAATTTTTGATAGTTTATTTACTGTGGTTGCACTTTTTCTATTAACTGCAATAAATTCGTTATCAATTTTTTCATCCGCATATACAAATCTTTCAAGCCTAATTTGTGACATTGCTTTATCGTACTTTTTAAAAAGGGAATCTAATTTCAGTTTATTCTCAAGCTCTATTATCCCCGGTTTTGCTCTTAACTTTTTTAATTCCACAATCCCACTTTTGTTCTGTTCAATTGTCGTTTCTACTTTATTTTGCAACGGCGGGTCTGAATTTTGACAAGATGAGAAGAAAAGACAAGCACTGATTAAAAGAACTATTTTTTTCATAAATGTAAATGTTTAATGTTTAAAATGTGAGTACAAACTTCCAAAACTTTTTTAGCAAAAGCCTTTTTTAATTCGATAAGTTTCACCTATTTTTGGATAACTTTTAGCTGAAATTATCCTATTTTATCCATCTTATAAACAACCGATTTTATGACATTTGGTACTAAACTTCACAAACTCCGAGAAAAGAACCGTCTTTCACAACAAGAAGTAGCAGATTTAATTGGAATAAGCCAAAATACTTATAGTCGCTGGGAAAGCGACCTAAGCACCTTCAAAATTGAGTATTTACCCAAACTGGCTGAGGTTTTTAAAGTAGAAGCCTCTGAACTAATCCCATAAGGCACAACTGTAAAAATTGTCAATAATGGCAATCAGAAAATTGATAATTCTGTTGTTGGTTTTGAGATAAATATGGATGCAAGAGACCTTTACAAAGATTTGTTGGCAAGTAAAAATGAAGTTATACGCTTGCTGAAAGAAGAAAATGATAGATTGAAGAAACAGGCATAATAAAATATTGTTACAAGAAAGGTCGAGCATTTTGCTTGACCTTTTTTGGTAATCTCAACTGTTAAACTAAATTTATCAAAACCTTTACCACATCTTTTCAAAACTAATCGAACCATGATTCGTTTTATCTAAATCCAATCCTAAAACCATGAAAAAAGCCATTTTACTTCTACTACTCGGAATCTTTTCCCCGAAAATCTATGCCCAAAAAACAAAACTACTATTGGCAAAAAAAGTAAAATTGGTTTTCAGATGCCCATACATAAAATCCCAACCACCTCAAAAATTCTTCAAAGTCGGTTGGGATTTAGGGATTTTGCGGTAAAACATCTACTCCAACAAACTCAAAATATCATCTTTTGAAAGCGATTTTACAAAGTTTTCTTCGGTCGTAATGAGATTATCGAAAAGCTTGCGTTTGTTTCGTTGTAAAGTTAAAATCTTCTCTTCTACCGAATTTCGGGTGATAAATTTATAGGTAAAAACCGTATTTTGTTGTCCAATTCGGTGGGCTCTGTCAATAGCTTGTGCCTCAATCGCAGGATTCCACCACGGGTCGAGCAAGAAAACGTATTCAGCGGCCGTCAGGTTTAAGCCCAAACCTCCTGCCTTCAACGAAATCAAGAAAATCTTTATCGAATCATCATTCTGAAAAATATCTACTTGCTCTTGGCGGTTGGTTGTTGAGCCGTCGAGGTAACAATAACGAATGTCGTTTTTCTCCAAATAATTTCTGTAAATATCAAGGTGCTTCACAAACTGACTGAAAACCAGCACTTTATGACCTTCTTCGATAATGGTTTCGAGTTTTTGTAGCACCTCTTCATTTTTGCCCGAATCGCCTTCATAATCTTGGTCAATCATTCGTGGATGATTGGCTAACTGGCGTAATTTGGTCAAACCTTGCAGCACCGCCATCTGAGATTTCCCGAAACCTTTTTCTTCGATTTGCTCCAAAATAATATTTCTATAATAAGATTTGGCTTCTTCGTAGCATTTTTCTTGCTCTTCGGTCATATCGCAATAATGAATACTTTCAACTTTCGGCGGAAGTTCGGTTGCTACCTGCGATTTATGGCGTCGCAACATAAAAGGCTTAATCAGACTATACAAACGTTTATTTTGCTTTTCATCTTGGTTTTTTTCAATCGGAATCTGGTATTCGTTTTTAAAATAACTTTGCGTACCCAACAGCCCTGGATTAATAAACGTCATTTGTGTCCATAAATCCATCGTGCTATTTTCGAGCGGCGTACCCGTCAAAATCAAGCGATTGGCCGAATTTAGCTGCATAACGGCCCTTGAAATATGCGAACTTGGATTTTTAATTGACTGCGATTCATCCAAAATCACATAATTAAAACGGTAGTCTTTGATAAAATCAATGTCAATTCTAAGGATTCCGTAGGAAGTCAGAATCAAATCATAATTATCAAATTGTTCAGTATTTTTCTCACGATTTGTGCCTGTATAAATAAATGCTCGAAGGTTGGGCGTAAATTTCTCAATTTCCTTTAACCAGTTGTAAATCAGCGAAGTAGGCATCACCAATAATGTTGGAGACCCACCCGCCGACACATCGGACTGCCCTAAAGGAGAGCCATTTTGCTCTTTCATTGCTTGTAAGAAAGCTAAAGTCTGAATGGTTTTACCCAAACCCATATCATCGGCCAAGCAACCGCCCAATTTGTATTCAGCCAAGAAACACATCCAATCGTAGCCAGCTTTTTGGTAAGGTCTAAGATTGGCATTTAAGCCTTTTGGAAGTTCATATTGACCAATTTTATCAAAATTTCGTAGTCTTTCGAGCTTTCTGCTTATGACCGAAAACGCCAAACCTTCATCGGTCAAATCTTGTACTAAAACAAGATGATGTTTTTTCAGAATCGTAATATCGCCTTCGTCGAGGTTATCGACATAGCTAAACAATTCTGAATATCTCGTAAACCATTCTTCGGGAATAACTGCAATTTGTCCATTTGGTAGCGTAAATTCACGCTTATTCGCCAAAATCAGGTTTCTAAGTGTCAAAAATGGAATCTCAAATTCACCGAAACGCACTTTTGCT
>JBKBSS010000363.1:0-3061 GCA_046291385.1 Emticicia sp.
CTGGTATGTACGAACAGACATACAAAGTTAATGAATATGATGTATCGGGAGAAGATGAAGTTGAAGAAATGCTGGGTGATACTTTTATGGAAAGAGTAGTAACGAGATTTAAAGAAATGGCCGATGATTTTGAATTGATTTTAGATTCAGTAGATTAACAAAAAAGCTCGCTGGAAGGCGAGCTTTTTTGTTTTTAATTGCTATTTTATAAATAACCACTTCTTATAAAGTGCTTCCTGCTCAGGTGTTACATTTTGTACTTTTTCAAGTTTGAACTTAATTGTTGGATTAGGTTTCAAAACTAAATCGTAAGTAAATTCTTGTCCAAAACGTCTTACTTTTACTGCTACTTTATCTCCAACTTTTTTGTCAGAAATTGCGGCTGTTAGGTTCGTTGTTCGCATACCGTTGATTTCCAAGATTTCATCATTTACATTCAATCCGCCATCGTAAGCAGATGTTCCTCGTTGAATGTTTGAAATTCTTCCGTTGGCAATTGCTACTCCTAAAAATGGCGTATTTGAGTCAATCTCTTTGTTTAAAGTCATTCCAACGTATTTATAAAACTCATTATAATCAATTGGTTCTGCTTTCCATACATATTTATCGAAGAACGAATCCATATTTTTGCCTGAAACTAATTCACAAGCTTTTTGGAACTCTTCATCTTTAAATCCCCTTTTTTGTTTTTTATAGTACTCATTCCACAAGTAACGGAATACATCATCCAATGATTTTTGACCTTTGGTTTCTCCTAAAATATATAGGTTTAATAACGCTCCCAAAACGCCACCTTTGTTATAGTAAGAAATTGTACTATTTGTTGAATTTTCATTTGGACGATAATATTTAATCCAAGCATCCCAACTTGCTTCTGCCACAGATTGTACTCTATTTCCTGCTTGATTTTCAATACCGCTAATCGCAATTTGTTCACGTTTGATATAATCATCTGGCGTGTAAATTCCTGCACGTAACAAAATATTGTCTTGGTAGAAAGATGTAATTCCTTCCGAAACCCAAAGCATGTGCGTATAATTTTCGTTTTCGTAATCGAACGGCCCAAGAGCGATTGGACGAATACGTTTCACATTCCAAAGGTGAAAATATTCGTGGGCAATCAAACCCATTGAGCTTTTCATTGTGCTTTCATTTACGTAAGCAGTTGGTGAAGTTTGACAAGTGGTAGAATTTAAGTGTTCGAGTCCGCCACCGATGCCTGGCAACTGATGTATGATAAACGTATAATTTTCGCAGGGATGTTCGCCAACAACACTTGCCGCAGCTTCGGTTACTTTCTTAAAAGTTTCAACGGTCAATTTTTCATCGCCGAGAAGTGGAGCATTGCTATACAATGCTATGGCGTGTGGAATATCCAAAGCCTTGAAATTTAGTACTTTATGCGTGCCGATTTCGATTGGGCTATCAACTAAAATATCAAAATCTGGTGAGAAGTAAGTAAATTCTTTATCAGAAACTTTTTTGAGTCCAGTCGAAATTGTATTCCAGTTTTTGTAAGGTTTAATTGTCAGAACCGAAGGAGACATTTTTAATTCTGGAACGTAGAAAAACATACTTGCACCATTTAGATACCCATGAGAATCATCCAAAAAACTATTTCTAACACTTAGTTCGTAAGAGTACACTTTGTAACTGATGATTATTTTTGAGTTTTTGCCGTAAACTCGCCAAGTATTTTTATTGATTTTGTCAAACTTCAAAACTTTTTTACCGTCAGAAACTTGTACAGATTCTACGTTTTTGGCGTATTCTCTAACCAAGTAAGAACCAGGAGTCCAGACGGGCATTTTGAAATCTATGTAGTCTTTTTTGTTTAAAGCATCAATTTTTTCAATATCGCTGAGTGTCATACTCACCTCAAAATAATGTGTCCAAGGTTCGGACATTGATAATTCATAGGAGATGTTTGTTTTTGGAATTGGGATTTCTTCATTAGTTTTTGCATAGCTAAATTCAAACCCAAGCAAAAACAAAAATAAGGCGAGCTGTTTAAAAAGTGTTTTTTTCATTGAAAATTAAGGATTTGTTTGTTGTTGAAACTTGGTAAGCAATTTTTTTATAAAAATATCGTTTTTTGCATAAAATTACTTCATTTTTCTCGCAAATATAAAATTGGCATCCTGTTTGATTTAATATTTTTACCTAACTTGGTTTTTGTTTTACTATCCTTAATTCCATGAATAAATTTATTGTTTCAGGGCGATACCTCGCTTTGCTTGTCGGTACATTATTGCACGTAAGTTTTTCTTCGCATTCGCAAAATACGATTGCCTACACCGACCCCGAATCTCATTACAACAAAGGAATCGAACTTTTTCAGAAAAAAGTTTATACAGCCTCCCGTGAAGAATTCAAACATTATATTCAACTCACCGAGAAAACACTCAAAGAAAATGAGTTCAATCTGACCAATGCCGAATACTATTCTGCGTTGTCAGGTTTGTATGCAAAAGCTATTGATGCTGATATTGAAATTGAGCGTTTTGCGGTCAATCATTCCGACCACCCTAAAGCAAAAGTTATCTATAATGATTTGGGTAAATATTTTTACGACCAAGGTGATTATAACAAAGCCATCGTATATCTCGAGAAAGCTACCACTGGTGCGAGCGATAGTCAGCAATCGCTTGAAATGAAATACAAATTGGCGGTTTCCTACTATCAAACGAGTAATTTTCAGCGAGCATTACCGATATTTAATGAAGTGAAAGCTGTCGCATCAGATTTTCAGTCGCATTCTTTATATTATGCTGGGGTGATAAATTATAAGAACGAAAATTACGATGCAGCTCTCAGTGATTTGAAACGAGTGGAGAATGTAAACCCGTATCGCATCGAAATTCCTAATTGGATTGCAAATATTTTGTATGTTCAAAAGAAAAATGATGAATTACTGGCATACACCGAGCCAATCATTGAAAAGCCGAACGGCAAAAAGATTGATGATATATGTTTGGTAACGGCCGAGGTTTGTTATTTTAAAGATGATTTTGTAAAAGCCGCAAGATACTATGATAAATACAAAAATTTTAAACGTGGT
>JBKBSS010000364.1:0-3040 GCA_046291385.1 Emticicia sp.
AAAAACGCACGACGGTCTTCAACAGTTTGTAGGCCGATTGATTCAGTCATCCAGTCACGGTGTCCACGAATATCAAACTCAGAGTTTTTTTGACGATTGGTACGAATCAAATATACACGTCCTTGGTCATCAATCGACATCGCAACGGGGTCGGGTGCGAGCGAATCCGACGCCCAAAGGGTCATTTGAATGCCATCAATGACTTTTGCTGATGTTTTCTCACGAATTTCTTTGGCTTTAGCAACTACCTTTGTCGGGTCTTCGTTGATTATCATTGGCTTTTCTTTCTTTCCGAATTTGGCACAGGAAATAATCAAAATAGTTGATGCCGAAGCCCAAATAAGTTTGCTTTTTAAGAGTTTTCTTAGAATCATAGTTTTGTTTAATATTGAATAGTATTAAGATAAAATTGGACTTTAAAAATACGCAATTCGCTTCATATTGGCATTCTGTAAATAAATGTTTTTTAGATATTTTTAGACAATTGGAGCAAGTTTATAGCCTACTGATTGCAAAGTCAGGGTAATTGTAAAAAAACAAACGTTTGCACAAATCAAATTAATCATTTAATCAAAAACTGGCTATTTTTAATTTTTTTTAATTTATGAGGAATACTAACTTGTTTTTATTAAAAAATATCGTTTACTTTAAGTAATCAATTAAATTGTCGCAAGCAAAAATGAGAAATATTATGGTAATTAATACCATAAGTGTTTAACAACTTGATAATTTGAAAGAACTAAACCTATTATTACCTACATTATGCCAACATCTAAAAAAGAAACTATTGCCCCAATGGATATTGCCACAATGGATATTGCCCCAATGGATATTGCCCCAATGAACAATATCGAAATGGAAGTAGAAACCAACAGCCGTGAATCCGTAGTAGATATTAAGAAAAATAAACAGAAAAAGGGCATTTTATACGACCTCTATTTCAATAATAAAAATACAATTGCCGAACTTTCACATTCGTTGCACATAAGTATCCCTTCGATTACGGCTTTGATTGATGAACTCGTTGCTGAAAAATGGATTATTGAAACTGGTTTCGCTATTTCAAAACAAGGACGCCGCCCCGCCATTTACAATATCAATCCCAACAAAAATTTTGTATTAACGCTCGATATTAATACACACGATACTCGAATTGCGGTACTGAACTTAAAAAATGAGATTATTTTCTCAAAAGTATTCGACTTACAACTCAAAAACAATCCTTCGTTTCTTGAAACACTTTTTCAATTGGTAGATAAAGTTGTAGAACAAAAAGTATCGAAAGGGAAAGATGTTATTGCATTGGGCGTAGCGATTCCAGGTTTGGTTAATAAAAAAACGGGCATTAATTATACATACAAAAGCCTTAATAGCCAAGATACTTCTCTCGGCCAACTCATAGGAAATCATTTTAATCTTCCAACATTCGTCATCAACGACTCAAAGGCAACCGCTTTTGGTGAATATCATTTTGGTTTGGCGAAAGGGAAATCACACGTGCTTTCAGTCAATGTTGACTGGGGAATTGGTTTGGGAATCGTGCTAAATGGAGAAATATTTGATGGTGCGTCGGGCTTTGCGGGCGAATTGGGGCATATCCAAGTAAACCCCGATGGCGTTCTTTGTAGCTGTGGGAAAGTTGGGTGCTTGGATACAATTACGTCGGCTTCTTCACTTTTAAAAAATATTAAAGAAGGTCTGAGAAACGGACAAGTTTCAAAACTCGGCGAATACAAAGATTCGCTCGAAAATATCAACCTCGAAATGGTGATTGATGCCGCTCAACAAGGCGATGGTTTTGCGATTGACATCATTCATAATATCGGACTTGAACTCGGAAAAGGACTTTCGATTGCGGTGCATTTATTTAATCCGCAAATCATTATTATTGATGGGGTTTTATCAAAAGCACAAAAACTCATCGTTAATCCAATCGAACATGCGATTAATAAATACTGTTTGACCGATTTCAAGGAAGATTTAAGCATCGAAATTTCGCAACTCAGCGAAGATGCCAAGATTTTTGGTGTCCAAGCTTATGTGGTTGAATCTCTTTTAAAAACAGCGTGAAAAGTAGGCAGTTTTTAGTCCTCAATCTACAAAAAAGACTATTTACTGAAAACTGCTCACTGAAAATTTTTAACACTTCACAAAAAACTATGCAATCAAGAAGAAACTTTTTACATTGGTCGGTACTTAGTTTGCCGTTTTTATCTATTAGTCAGGCATTTGCAAAAAAAACTGCTGCACAAAAGCCAATCGTTGTCTCGACTTGGGATAGTGGTTTGCCAGTAAATGCCGTAGCGTGGAAGATTTTGCGAGAAAAAAACGGTCGTGCTTTAGATGCCGTTGAAGCAGGTGCAAACTCAATCGAAGATACCATCAACTGTTGCGTAGGCTTGGGCGGAAACCCCGACCGAGATGGAAAAGTAACGCTCGATGCTTGTATCATGGATGAGTTTTCAAATTGTGGTGCAGTGGCTTATTTACAGCACATCAAACACCCGATTTCGGTCGCTCGCAAGGTGATGGAATTGACACAGCACGTGTTTTTGGTGGGCGATGGTGCTTTGCAATTTGCTTTGGCCAATGGCTTTAAAAAAGAACCAGATAAACTCTCAGCCGATGCCGAAAAAACCTATAAAGAATGGCTTAAAAAGTCTGAATATAAGCCAGTGATGAATATTGAACAACAACAAATCAAAGGACGAAGAAAGAAGGTCACGGGCCTTTTGCTCCGAATAAATTTGATGATGGCTCGTTCAATCATGATACAATGGGAACGATTGCTTTGGATGCTGCGGGAAATCTTTCGGGAGCTTGCACCACTAGCGGAATGGGCTTCAAAATGAAAGGTCGTTTGGGCGATTCGCCAATTATCGGTGCAGGGCTTTTTGTTGATAACGAAATCGGTGCGGCCGTATCATCGGGGCAAGGCGAAGAAGTGATTCGTATTGCAGGCACGCACTTGGTAGTAGAAATGATGCGAATGGGCAAAACACCCGAAGAAGCCTGCAAAGGTGCGATTGAGCGTTTAATA
>JBKBSS010000365.1:0-3035 GCA_046291385.1 Emticicia sp.
AATTCTCAACCAACTTGTGTGGTAGATAATGTCTTGACGTTTTCAACTACAAAAACTTACGAAATTCGTGAAGGAGCAACCAAGTGTAATACTGCCGACTCTGATTTAGTATTGAAAGCAAACTGGGGTTTTAATGCTGACGAAACTAAATTTACGGTTGATAAAATCAGTTTTCAGGGTCGTCAGTTTGATAATATCAGTTTTGATATTGTTGAATTAAACGATAACATTTTTGTCGGTAAAACTACGCTGGCACTCAATAGTGTAAACTACGAGTTTTCGGCAACTTTCGAGCCTGTTAAATAAAAAAGGATTTGAAAGCGGTCCGCCGCAGCGGTTTGGAGATTTGATGATTTGGAAATTGATTCATGTGCAATCGCAGCGGCGAATTATACAAGTAATGTTATTTAATCATTTTCAAATCACAAAATCACCAAATTTTCAAATTAAATGTAATTCTTATTTATATTAAGTCTAAATTTGCGAACATTTACTGCATAATTTTTGTTGAAATAAGTACAGTAAATCAAGCAAAACAACAGCATGAGCAAAGATTTAGAATTATTAGAAGAACTGACCACATCCGAATACAAATACGGATTTTACACAGATATTGAAGCCGATGAAATTCCTGCGGGCTTGAATGAAGATGTCATCAGACTCCTTTCTGCAAAGAAAAATGAGCCAGAGTGGATGCTTGAATACAGATTGAGTGCATTTAGAGTTTGGCAGACTATGACTGAGCCAACTTGGCCGAATGTTTCATACAAACCTATTGATTTACAAAGTATCAAATATTATTCTGCTCCAAAGCAGCAGAAAGTTATCAATAGTCTTGATGAAATCGACCCTGAGTTACGCCGTACTTTCGAGCGTTTGGGTATTTCGTTGAAAGAACAGGAGCGTTTATCGGGTGTTGCGGTTGATGCCGTAATTGATTCGGTTTCGGTTGCAACTACTTTCAAAGTTAAACTCGGTGAGTTGGGTATTATTTTCTCTTCAATTTCGGAAGCGATTCACGAACATCCTGAGCTAATCAAGAAATATTTGGGTTCAGTAGTTCCAGTGAAAGATAATTATTATGCGGCCCTGAATGCAGCAGTTTTTTCTGATGGTTCGTTCTGTTATATCCCAAAAGGCGTTCGTTGCCCGATGGAATTATCAACGTACTTCCGTATCAATGCGGCAGGAACTGGTCAGTTTGAGCGTACATTAATAGTAGCCGATGAAGGTTCGTATGTAAGTTATTTGGAAGGCTGCACTGCCCCAATGCGTGACGAAAACCAATTACACGCTGCCGTTGTTGAGATTTTTGCCCACGAAAGAGCCGAAGTTAAATATTCAACGGTTCAAAACTGGTACCCAGGCGACAAAGACGGAAAAGGCGGTATTTACAATTTTGTAACTAAACGTGGTTTGTGTTTTGGCAATAATTCAAAAATTTCGTGGACACAAGTAGAGACAGGTTCGGCTATCACTTGGAAATATCCATCGGTAGTTTTGCGTGGCGATAACTCAATCGGAGAGTTTTACTCGGTTGCGGTTACAAATAATATGCAACAAGCCGATACGGGTACAAAAATGGTTCACTTAGGAAAAAATACTAAGAGTCGTATTGTATCAAAAGGTATTTCGGCGGGAAGAAGTCAAAATTCTTACCGTGGATTAGTTGATATTTCAAAACGTGCCGAAAATGCCCGTAATTTCTCGCAATGCGACTCATTACTTTTGGGCGATAGATGCGGAGCCCATACTTTCCCGTATATTGAAGTGAAAAACTCTTCGGCATCGGTTGAGCATGAGGCCACAACTTCAAAAATCGGTGAAGACCAGTTATTTTATTGTAATCAAAGAGGTATTCCAACCGAGCAGGCCGTTGCGTTGATTGTAAACGGTTATGTGAAAGAAGTGTTAAATCAATTGCCAATGGAATTTGCGGTAGAAGCACAAAAACTACTCGAAATATCATTAGAAGGCAGTGTAGGTTGATTTTGTGATAAAATTATAGTTATAAAAAAGGCTGCTATTTAGCAGCCTTTTTGTTTAGATATATGTAGCACAATTTTGTGAATTGTGCCAATAAACGAATATAATTTACAAAATTGTGCTACAAACTTATTTAGTTTTATCTATGAAATATTTTCTATTCTTGATAATCTTTATTTGTAATTCTACACTTCTTAAAGCTCAGAGTGGGAGAGTACAAGTTGTTTTTTTAGGTGTTTTTCACATGGGCGAAACCCCCGATTATGTAAAAAGTGGAATTGATGATTTGCTTTATGCCGAACACCAAAAATAAGTGTAAGAGGTGGGCGAGTGTAATCCGTATGACCGAAAATTGCTCGTAATCATCGGTGGAGGATATGTATAAGTTTTACGAAATATATTGAAATCGCACTCATATCTTGAAATTGTTGATGTGAAAGAAATTTTGAAATGAAAGTCTGTTAATTCATCCTCCCATTTTTTACGCATCACACCAAAGGAATCGGTCGATTAAACCTTTCTTCGAGCGAAATAAATGTTTCCGTTCGGTTGATTCCCCCAACTTTCTGAATTTTATCGTGTAGCACTTCTCGTAAATGCTGGGTATCACGGCAAACAATTTTTACAAAAATACTATATTGCCCAGTCGTATAATTGATACTCACAACTTCAGGAATATTTTCTAATTGGCTGGCAACAGTATCATACAGTTCGCTTTTATCCAAATAAATACCTAAAAATGCACTAATATCCCAGCCGAGTTTAATTGGGTCAACAATGAGCTGTGAGCCTTTTACGATGCCCATTTGTTCCATTTTGTTCATTCTGACGTGAACTGTTCCGCCCGAAACAAAAATTTTTTCGCCAATTGTAGTGTATGGCATCTTTGCATCTTGCATGAGCAATGATAAAATTTTTAAATCTGTTTTATCAATTTCTGAATTTCTTTCCATTTTTAAAAACCTAAATTATGAATTTATCAATAAATATAGTAATTTTTTATCAAATATGTAAACATTGAATAAATTTTATAAAATATTTGCAATGAA
>JBKBSS010000366.1:0-3030 GCA_046291385.1 Emticicia sp.
TTTGAAATTAATGTCGAGCGTGATGCTTTCGTTTGGTTTTAAAGGTCTATTTAGCGGAACGCTTATGACGGTTTGGTCTTTATCATTGAGGTCGTTGGGTTGAATAAATTTGATTTTTGATGTCAGATTTTCCACACCACGCACTTTCATCGAAGTTATATCAATCCAACCGAAATTTCCTTTGTTTTTAGCGTCCATCATTTCGCCACGCAGTTGTCCGCCCGATTCCTTCATAAAAGTCGAGTTTTTGTTTTTGAAGGCATTCAAATACAAATGAAATTGCAGTTCGGTGATAACATCGGGCGAAGTATTCGTCCACACGAGGGTTTCTTTGCCATCAAGCGTATGTTTTTCGGGGTCGAGTTTTACCGAAATGTCATAATTGGCAATGCGGTTGCTCAACGGCTTGGTTTGGGCTTTCGACAAATGAACACAAAGCCAACTTAGTGCAATGGTAAATGTGTATTTTAATAAAAAGTTATTTTTCATCTCTTGAAAAAAAGTAATAAAGAACATAGAACCACGATAAAACACCATGGATAATTGCCCATCTGATTGATTTATTGTTCGACCAAGAAATAACGATAGCCAGTACCGCACCGAAGCCAATTCCATCATGTACGGCGTGGGTTTGAGCATTGGGTTCGGTATGTGCAAAAACAGATAGACTTAAACTAAGTAAGAGTAGAATCAGCAAAAGAGACTTTTTCATATTCGTTAGATATTAATAGTTATCGCAATTTAGAAATAAATGCGTAGGTTTTGACTAAAAATCCTTTCTTTTGCAGAAAAACAATGAACGATGTTTTTGCACAAAACTAATTTTTTAATGCGGGCTTTATATCCCAATTTCGTTTGGAGGAAATCTTCTGACGAAAAGAAAATTTACTTAACTTTTGATGATGGCCCAATACCCGAAGTAACCGAATTTGTGCTGGAAACCCTCGAAAAATATCAAGCAAAAGCTACTTTTTTTTGTATTGGTGATAATGTGAGTAAAAACCCGAATATCTTTCATAAAATACTCAACAGTGGGCATTCGGTGGGCAATCATACTTTCAATCATTTGCGTGGTTGGGCTACCGAAAATGTTATTTATTTGGAAAATGTAGTCAAATGTCAGACTGAAATTCAGAAAAACGGATATCATACAAATCTATTTCGACCACCTTACGGGCGTATCAAGCATCAGCAAGCGAATGTTTTATTGCCTGATTATGAGATAGTTATGTGGGATGTTTTGAGTGGAGATTTTTCTCAAAAACTTTCGCCCGAAACAGTACTGAAGAAAACGATAAAGCATACGGAAGCAGGTTCGATTGTACTTTTCCATGATAGTATCAAGGCAAATGAGCGAATGTCATACACACTGCCGAGGTTTTTAGAACATTTTTCTACCCAAGGATTTCAGTTCTCAAAACTTTAAATACTTTTGCAAAAACTAACCGTTCCCCTTTACGCATGAACCTCAAACAACCACTTTTTCTTGCCACTTCGGCTGTTTTAAGTACTATTTCGAGTTTTTCTCAGACTAAATTTGTTGAGCAAAAAGCAGGTCATGTTGTTTATGTGTCATTGCCCGAAGATGGTAAAGAAATAAAGGTTACATATTTGGTTACTTACGTAGAATCCAAGACGTATTATTATCACTCTGGCCAATAATTATAAAGATTTAGTGGGTGATTTTAAGAAAATTGCGGCAACAATTAGGGATTGATTTTAGTCCACAGTTCTCGGTCAACAGCCCACAGATGTAAAACAAAGTAGTGATGAAATTTCCGAACGTAAGTATTTTAGTGGCTGCCCGAAATGAGGAAGAAAACATTGCGGATTTATTGCAGTCGTTTACTCAACTGAGTTATCCTAAAGATAAACTTCAAATTTTTATCGGCGATGATGATTCAACTGATAAAACGGCTGAGATTATCGAAAATTTTATTGTTGAAAATGCTTATATTCAGCTTATTACAATAAAAAAACAGTTTGCTGGACTGAAAGGAAAAGCAAATGTTTTGGCACAATTGGCTCATAGGGCAACGGGCGAGCTTTTTTTCTTTACCGACGCTGATATTGAAATTCCCAAAAACTGGATTGAAAGCTTTGTCGAAGAAAGAAAAAACGAGGGTGTAATCGTAGGTTTGACACTTGTAAAAAACAAAAATTGGTTTGAAGCCAGCCAAGCAATCGAATGGCTTTTTACGCTGAAATTAATGAAAATACTGGCCGATTTCAAGATTCAATCGACTGGAATGGGCAATAATATGATGGTTTCGGCGGAGGCTTACTGGGCGGTTGGCGGTTACGAAAAAATCGGTTTTTCGATTGTCGAAGACTATGCCATTTATAAGGCAATTATTGATAAAGGTTTTGCTTTCAAGCAATTATTTAAGCCCGAAGCAATGACACTCACAAAACCGCCAAAAATGTATTTTGAGCAGCGAAAACGCTGGGTTTCGGGCGGGCTTTCAACGGGTTCGGTTCTGATTTTTCCTGCTTTGATTCAAGGTTTTTTATTGCCTATCTTATTGATTATCAGTCTTTTTTCGTGGAAAAGCGTTCTTGTAATTTTTATCTTAAATCTTTTAATAAACTTTTTGGTTGGAAGTCGAATTTTTAAAACTCTCAATCAAAATCAGCTTTTAAAATATATTCCTGCCTATACAATGTATATGTATGTATTTTGGTTTTTGCAGTTAGTGGCTTATATTTTGCCAACTAAATTGGTTTGGAAAGGGCGAGAATATTGAGCTTTTTTGAAGAAAATTGTGGCACATCTTTTAATATGGTTTTCCTGTAGAAACTTTGAGCCGTCATCATAATTGCACACTGATAACACTGATTGTACAAGATTTACACCATTTTATCTGTGAAAATCTGTCAAATCTGTATTATCAGTGTGCAATTTATTTTTACATATATTTTAAGGAATAATCACTTTACTGATTACTTTTTCGGCACAAAGTTTATTGTAAGCCGCAATGTCTTTAGCAATTAAATCATTCATTTCTGTTTTTAGCACATTCCATTGAG
>JBKBSS010000367.1:0-3021 GCA_046291385.1 Emticicia sp.
AATGCTGACCCTAACGGCGACCGTTTCAAAGAAGGCTATGAACAATTCAAGCCACTTGATGGAAAATTTGACGAAAAAGTGATTGTGCAAGTAAAAAATGGTCCAATTGATTTCATGCCACGTGAGCCATTTCACCCAATGTTTGGTGGTTTTCCGAATACTAAATTGGCAATGGAATTTCAGATTACGCAAGAATACTTGGGTCAATCGACGCACCTCACCTATTTAGCTCCCATGTTTAAAGAATGCCTTGATACTGACACTTACGCCAAAGGAAAAGGCTCAACCGTTGCCAAAGTCATTGATGGAAGTTTATACAATAATCAAATTTCGTTGATGGCGGGCGTGGCAAATACTGGCTCAGATGCCAACTGGTGCGGACACCCTTTCAACCAAGCAAACTGGTATGCTTTCGGGCGTTTAGCTTGGGATAATACTTTAAGTTCGGAAAAAATCGCCAAAGAATGGATTGGAATGACTTTGACCAATGATGAAAAAGCAAAATCTCAGATTAATGAAATGATGCAAAAATCATTGCCAACTTATATCAGCTACACCTATCCTTTGGGCTTGAATCACATGATGGGTGAAAGTCATCATTATGGGCCAGAACCGTGGCTAACCAAAGCAGCAAGACCAGATTGGACATCGGTTTATTATCACCGAGCAGATTCGATTGGCTTAGGTTTCGACCGAACAGGCAAAGTGAGTAATGCCATAAAACTTTATTCAAAAGAAATCAACGAAACTTGGGGAAATACCGAAAAATGTGATTTGAATTATCTGCTTTGGTTTCACCATATTGCATGGAATAAAAAACTCAGCACGGGCAATACGCTTTGGGAAGAACTTTGTTATCGCTATTATAATGGCGTTGTTGAAGCACAAAAATTACAACAAGATTGGGCAAAACAAAAACCATACATTGACACCGAAACTTTTACGAGCGTGAGTGCAAGACTCAAAACCCAAGAAAAAGAAGCAATTTGGTGGCGAGATGCCTGTGTTTTGTATTTTAAGGATTTCGCAAAAATGCCAATACCAAGTTCACTTACCCCGCCCAATAGAAATTTAGAAGAAGTTAAAAAATTAGTAGAAATTTACCATTTAAGATGACAGAAAGAGCAATTTTCACAGAAGAAAGTAAACACATTTCACATAGTACGGCCTTTGCACTCAACGGAAAACTGTGCCTAATCACAGGCGGAGGAAGCGGAATTGGCTTCGATATTGCCAAGTGCATGGTGTTTTCGGGTGCAAAAGTTATTATTACAGGCAGAAGAGAAGACCCACTGAAAGAAGCAGTTGCCGAATTGGGCGAAAACGCCCATTATTTCGTAAACGATGTGACCGATTTATCTTCACTTGAAGGTTTAGTAAATGACATCGAAATAACTCATGGGTCGATTGATATTTTGGTAAATAATGCGGGCGTAAATATGAAACGTCCAGCTCTCGAAGTATCCGACGAAGATTTTAATCGCATTATTCAGACCAATTTAAGTGCAGTTTTTGCACTCACTCGTGCTTGTACAAAACGCATGATTGCTCGAAAAAACGGTTCAATCATCATGATTTCGTCAATGGCAGCCTATTACGGAATCGACCGAGTTGTGGCTTATGCAGCTTCAAAATCGGGAGTTGAAGGAATGGTTAAAGTTCTGGCTTCCGAATTTTCGCCCCAAAATGTGAGAATCAATGCCATTGCTCCAGGTTTTATCGAAACCAGCATGATGAAAACTGCGATGGGTAGCGACCCCGACCGCATGAATCGTGCTTTAAACCGAACACCGATTGGTAAATTTGGAAAACCTTCCGACATTGGTTGGGCGGCGGTTTTCTTAGCATCAGACGCCGCTCGATACATTACGGGCGTTTCCCTTCCAGTTGATGGCGGGAATTCAATTGGTTTCTAAAATATCATTTTTAAAGGTTTCTAATCAAAAGCAATGAACAAATTATTTCTATCAGTATCTACTCTCCTATTATTGTGTTCGGTAATTGTAGTTGGCCAAAATAAAAAGCCAATTTCAAAACCATTAGTTTCGCATATATTCACGGCTGACCCTTCGGCTCATGTTTTCAATGGAAAAATCTATATTTATCCATCGCATGATATTGAGTCGCCAACGGCTCAGAAAGAAGATGGCGGTATGTTTGACATGAAAGATTTTCGTATTTTATCAATGGATTCGCCACAATCAAAAGTAAAAGATAATGGCGTAGCACTTGATATTAAAGACGTTAAATGGGCAAATCGCCAAATGTGGGCTCCCGATGCTGCTTATAAAAATGGCACTTATTATTTGTATTTTCCAGTAAAAGATAAAGAAGATATTTTCAGAGTGGGCGTTGCTACGAGTAAAAATCCAGTTGGGCCTTTTAAAGCAGAACCTGAGCCAATGAAAGGCACTTACAGCATTGACCCAGCCGTTTTTAAAGATTCTGATGGCAATCATTATATGTATTTTGGCGGAATTTGGGGCGGACAATTACAGCGTTGGAAAGACAATCAATATCAAGGAAAAAGCGATATTCCTAAAAAAGGAGAAATTGCTCGCTTGCCGAGAATTGCCAAATTATCGACCGATATGAAAAACCTTGCCGAAGAGGTAAAAGAAGTAAAAATTGTTGATGAAAACGGAAACCTTTTCATGGAAGATAACAATGACAAACGTTTCTTTGAGGCAGCTTGGGTGCATAAATATAAAGAAAAATACTATTTATCTTATTCAACGGGCGATACGCACAATATTTGTTACGCCATTGGTGATAATCCTTACGGGCCTTTCACTTATAAAGGAATTGTATTGAAACCAGTTTTAGGATGGACAAACCATCACTCAATCTTAGAATTTAAAGGAAAATGGTATATCTATTACCACGACACCGAAATTTCGGGCAAAACTCATTTAAGAAATATAAAAGTAACGGAATTGAAATATAATGCTGATGGTACAATTCAGACAATTGAAGCTTATAAATAAGGAATGCCAGTATAAAACGAAGGTTTTATTACTA
>JBKBSS010000036.1:0-15201 GCA_046291385.1 Emticicia sp.
GTGAGCCGTTTGTAGTTTTCCGTCAATATCCACAATCGTTCCTGGGGTGCAGAGATTTCCTGTGTGGCGTGGGCCATTTCCCAAACCTCCTAAAAGCTGCATTTCGAGCGAAATCGGAAAATCTTGGTCTTTACCATTGCTGGCTGCCGACTGCGAATGTAGCATGATTCCGCTATTTCGCACATTCCAAGATGCTCCACCTGGTACTTGACTTCCTTGAAAACGGTATTCAAAACGGACTTTATAATGTGAATACGGCGTTTTGTAGTAAATATGTCCGTACTTATTATCGAAGTTTTGATATTCCTTATAATTTACTCGCATCATGTTATCTTCTACCAAAAATGTATTTTTGTAGTTATCGTTCATTTCGTGACCCGAAATTTTTAAATCCCAACCCGTGAGGTCTTTGCCATTGAAGAGCGAAATCCATTCTTCTTTATCAGCCTGTTTTTGGGCGAAAATGATGTGATTTGAAAGTAAAAACAGTAGGGTAATCAAATGTTTTTTCATGATTGAATAGCGTTTAAGGTAAGACAAGTTTTTAACTTGTCAGTTTTAGTAGTATTTGCTTGAATAGATGAAAAATTGGCAAAATATTTGGCGTAATTTTGCAAAATCAAACTTACTAAAAATTTAGATTGGGTTTTGGTAAAGGGTAAAAATATTTGATAGATATTGAAGAATCACAACACGTTGAAAAAGCTCAGTGCAACTCCGTGATTTTTTTACTTAGTGTAACTCCGTGTCCAAAAAAAGAGCAAAGAAATGATAATAAAAGACATAACAACTTATCTCGAAGGAATTGCACCACTGGCTTATCAAGAAAGTTACGACAACGCAGGGTTAATCGTTGGCAATGCTTCGGCCGAAGTAACGGGCGTTTTGGTCACGCTCGATTCGACCGAAGAAGTAATCGACGAAGCCATTGCCAAAGGTTGCAATTTGGTGGTGGCTCATCACCCAATTATTTTCAAAGGACTAAAAAAACTTACTGGTAAAAACTATATTGAGCGAACAATTATTAAAGCTATCAAAAATGATGTGGCGATTTACGCCACGCATACCAATTTGGATAGTGTGGTTGGTGGTGTAAATTTCAAGATTGCCGAAAAACTAAAACTCGAAAAAGTAAAAATACTTGCCCCGAAAAGTCAAGTTTTGATGAAATTGGTCGTTTTTGTGCCAGTCAGCAATGCTAAAGAAGTTTTGGATGCCCTTCACGCAGCGGGTGCGGGTGTGATTGGGAATTACAGTCACGCAAGTTTCAGGAGTGAAGGAACGGGTGCTTTCCGACCAAACGAAAAAGCCAATCCGACCATCGGAGCGGCCAATGTTGATGAAGAAGTACACGAAAATAGGGTAGAGGTTATTTTTCCTGCTTATCTAAAAAATCAAGTTTTGGCGGCAATGCACCGCACACATATATACGAAGAGGTGGCTCATGATATAATTTTGCTCGAAAATCAAAATTCAGAAGTTGGTTCGGGAATAATCGGCGAACTTTCGGGTGAAATATCGGAAACGGATTTCTTGGCTTATTTAAAACAAAATATGGGTGTTTCGGTGATTCGTCATACAAAGCTGTTGGGCAAGCCGATTCGTAAAGTTGCGGTCTGTGGAGGTTCGGGTGGTTTTCTGTTGGGCGATGCCATCGGGCAGTCGGCTGATATTTTTATCACGGCTGATTATAAATATCACGAGTTTTTTGATGCTGATAATCGCATAATTATTGCCGATATTGGACATTATGAGTCAGAACAATACACAAAAGAGTTGTTGAAAGATTATATTTGCAAAAAAATCACTAACTTTGCAGTCCATTTGTCGGAAACCCCAACAAATCCAATCAATTATTACTATTAAGTATAAATACTGGTTATCGGTTATTTGTTATTGGTTTTCAAAAATGGCTTTTTAGATTAAATTTTGTTTGTAAAAGTTAAGATTTAATTTATTGATTAGAACTAATAACCAATTAACCAATAACTAATAACCAAATTAGTTTTAGATATTATGGAATTAACAGTTGCACAAAAATTAGAAACACTGCTTAAACTTCAATCAATCGACTCACAGTTAGATGAGTTGAGAAAACTACGTGGTGATTTGCCAGATGAAGTACGTGATTTGGAAGATGAAGTTATTGGTTTTGAGACTCGTATTGGTAAATTCAAGAAAGAAATTGAAGTTTTGGACGTTGAATTGAATGGCTACCGTTCTGGAAAGAAAGAAGCCGAAAAATTGATTCAGAAGTACAAAGACCAACAAATGAATGTTCGTAACAATCGTGAATATGATGCGATTGCCAAAGAATTAGAATTGCAAGAATTAGAAATTCAGTTGTCGGATAAACGTACTCGTGAAACTGAATTTAAAGTAAAAAATAAAAATACTGAAATCTCTGATGTAGAGTCGGCAATGGCCAGCCGCAAAAAAGACCTTGATGTAAAACGTAAGGAATTGGATGTTTTGGTGGCTGAAAGCCAAGAAGATGAAAAGAAATTGACTGTGAGCCGTGATAAAGCAGCCACTAACGTTGAAGAGCGTTTGGTAAATGCTTATAACCGTATCCGTGGAAACGCTGAAAATGGTTTGGCGGTTGTAATGGTAAAGCGTGGTGCTTGCGGTGGATGTTTCAATATTGTTCCGCACCAACGCCAAGCTGATATTAAAGACAAAAAGAAAATCATTGTGTGTGAGCATTGTGGCCGTATTTTGGCAGATGTTGATGCCATTGAGATTGTAAGAAGATAATTTTTCAACGGTCAATAGACGGTAGTCCATAGCCATTGATAATGTAGCCAAGTTTTCGTTAATTCTGAAAACTTGGCTATTTTTGTTTACAGCAAATCTTATTTTGAAATGTCTTCGTATCTATAAAAACAAACCGATAAAGAAATTGAAGTCTCGAATCATCCATATAATTTTTCAAGCTCGCACAATCAGCATCATTTTAATTAATTGTTTATTGATAATCGGAACGCCGACCGTTGCTAATTGTAACGCTGCCGATTTTGATTTTACGCCCAATCTGCAAAAAGCGTACTCCGAAGTTTTCAAGTTAAAAGTGCAGTCAGGTCGTGAATTACTTTCAAGAGAAAATCCGAAAAATCCATTCCGAATTTATGTTGAAGATTTTGCCGATATGGTCGAATTGATTAATTCGGAAAATGAAAAGCAATACGAAAAATTGTTAAGTAAAGAAGATGAACGCTTGGATGCCATTGAAGATTTGGATTCAAAATCGCCCTATAATCGTTTTCTGAGAGCCGAAATAAAACTACACTGGGCATTGATAAAAATAAGATTTGGGCATGAAGTAAAAGCGGGCTACAACGTGATTCAAGCCTATAAATTACTGGAAGAGAATTATAAATTATACCCAAATTTTTTGCCCAGTTTAAAGTCGCTTGGGTGCTTGCACGTGCTGGTTGGTTCTGTTCCCGACAAACAAAGATGGATTCCAAAACTGCTCGGACTTCGTGGAAATATACAATTGGGCATGAGTGAACTCCGCTCGGCGGCAAAAGATAAAGTATGGGGAACGGAAGCCCGATTTTGCACTATATTTATTCAGGCGTATGTACTAAAATATGATGCTAAACAAAACGTAGAAATGTTGCAACTTGTTGATAGTCAAGCTGATAATTTGAATATAAACATGGTGGCAACGGCCATTTCGCTGAAAGATAATAGAACAGAACAGGCCATTGAACTATTGAAAAGAACACCTAAAGATGCGAGTTATTTGTATTTTCCAGTCTTTGAATTATACAAAGCAGAAACGCAACTTTTTAAAGGAAATTATCCACAAGCAGTTTCGGCGTATCAGACTTATCTAAGAAATTTTAAAGGACAAACTTTTCTGAAAGACACTTATTATAAAGTATTTTTGTGTAATTGGTTGATGGGCGATGAGAAAAAAGCCAAATTGTATTTATCGAAGATAAACGAAGGTGGAAATACGATTGCCGAATCGGATAAAGCAGCACAGAAATTTTACGAAAATTTTCAGAAAACCAAAGCTTTACCCAACAAAGCATTAATTAAACTACGATTGCTTTTTGATGGTGGATATTTTGAAGAAGCCCAACAAGAACTTTCTACTTTATCAGAAAAAAGTTTTACGAATACTAAAGACCAAGCTGAGTTTAACTATAGAGCAGGAAGAATTTGTCAGAAACTCAATCAGTTTGACAAAGCTACCAACTATTTTGAAAGGTCGGTTGCACTCACAGGCAGCCAAGAATGGAGTTTTGCACCGAATTCTGCTCTACAATTAGGCTATATTCAGCAGCAAAAAGGACAAAAAAATAAGGCAAAGGCTCATTTTGAACAAGCCATTGCCTACAAAAATCATGAATATAAAACTTCAATTGATAATAAAGCCCGTGCCGCATTGACGGAAATGGGGTATTGAGATATGAGATTTTAGACAAGAGACATGAGATAAGAAGTATGGAAAAAATCTTTTGTCTAAGCTCTGTTGTCTTTCGTCTGTTGTCTTTCGTCTGTTGTCTTTCGTCTCTTGTCTTTTGTCTAATATCTCATGTCTATAACTGCATTTCTGGTATTTCTCCTTCGATTATCAACTTGCCTTCGGTAGCAGCTTTTACTTGTTCAATCGAAATCCCAGGAGCAGTTTCCAAGAGTTTGAAACCACCTTCGGGCATTACTTCTAAAACTGCCAACTCTGTAACAATCTTTTTTACGCATCGCAAGCCCGTAATTGGTAAACTGCAAGTTTTCAATAATTTAGATTCTCCTGCTTTATTGACATGCTGCATAGCCACAATAATATTTTCGGCCGAAGCCACCAAATCCATTGCCCCGCCCATACCTTTGACCATTTTCCCAGGAATTTTCCAGTTGGCAATGTCACCATTTTCCGAAACTTCCATTGCACCCAGAATCGTCAAGTCAACGTGGCCACCACGAATCATGGCAAAACTTTCGGCTGAACTAAACAATGCCGAACCATCAAGCACCGTAACTGTCTGTTTACCAGCATTTATCAAATCAGGGTCAACTTTATCTTCGGTCGGGAACGGGCCGATTCCTAATAATCCATTTTCTGATTGAAGCACAACATTGATGCCTTCAGGAATATAATTTGCCACCAAAGTCGGAATTCCGATACCGAGATTGACATAATAACCATCTTTTACTTCACGAGCAATGCGTTTCGCAATTTGGTTTTTATCGAGGCCTTGTCCTGTTTGTGTAGGTATTGATACATTATTTTCAACAGTGCTTGTTGGCTTGCTGATTGTCCTTTGCTCAATTCTTTTTTCGTATTTTTTGCCTTGAAAAATTCTTTGTACGTAAATGCCAGGCGTATGAATTTGAGCGGGGTCGAGGCTACCCGCTGGTACGAGTTCTTCAACTTCGGCAATCGTGATTTTGCCCGCTGCTGCCATCATCGGACTAAAATTCTGAGCCGTTCCTTTAAAAATTAAATTACCCGCTGTATCGCCTTTCCATGCTTTTATGATGGCAAAATCGGCTTTTAACCAACTTTCACGTACGTATTTTTTACCATCAAATTCTTGTATTTCTTTGCCTTCGGCTACTTCTGTTCCCACGCCAGCAGGTGTAAAAAAGGCTGGAATTCCTGCACCTCCCGCTCTGATTCGCTCGGCGAGTGTACCTTGTGGAGTCAGTTCTACTTCGAGTTCGCCCGATAATAATTGACGTTCAAATTCCTTATTTTCACCAACATACGAAGAAATCATCTTCTTAACTTGGCGAGTTTTGAGCATTAAACCAATGCCAAAGTCATCAACTCCTGCATTGTTTGAAATACAAGTGAGGTCTTTTACACCTTTTTCCAGCAAAGCCGCAATCGTATTTTCTGGAATACCGCACAAGCCAAAACCGCCGAGCATAAGCGTTGCACCATCTTGAATATCAGCAACCGCTTCTTCTGCACCACTAATTACTTTATTTATCATATTTTTTTTAGTTTGTGTGCAAATATAACGGATATTAGGTGCTTCTTGGTTGATTTTTTCTGAGAAAATTATAGTAAAAACTTAGTTTTATGCAAAATCAATCGCTTTTTATGCAAAATCCGTTAATTTAAAAAATGCTCCATCTTGCTCCGATAAAACCTCGGATACCCTGCAAAGGTGCGTAATTATAACTTGGGTCAAATTGCTCGCTGAAAGGTTTTTCGGGTCTGAAAATTGGGTCTTTTGGAAGAAAATTAGTAAAATTTTTGATGCCACCATAAAGCTGTAAACCATTGGCAAGGCGTTTGGTTGCTTGGATATTATGAATGCCAAACCACGGAGAATATTCGGGACGGGTATCTCCATAATCTCTGACAACGGGCAAACGCATCGGGCTGTATAAATTGCCTGTAAGGTCGAAAGTGAGTTGGGCTTTGCTTATTGTATAGCTAAAAGCATAGTTACCTGTAAAATGTGGTGTTTGAATTTGATTGATTTTTAAGTCGCTTTCTTTTCTGTAAACATCCATTACGGTCGCACCAGCAAATATTTTTAGACTTGACGTAAAACTAAATTCGGTATTGAGTGCCACGCCCTTCGAGATTCCGTAACCTTTCAGATTATCATAAACCACCAATTCAGGATTTTGGTCGTAATCGGCAATGATTTTATTAGCGAAATACGTATAAAATCCGTTGAGTTGGATATTCCCGTAACCATTTCCAAAAGTAAAAAAACGTTGATAATCAAGATTTGCATTATAAGAGCGTTCGGGTTTTAATTCGTTTGCTATCAATACTTTACGTGAGCCAGTAAGTGCGGCGTGGTCTTCCGAAAATAAATTTACAACCCTGTATCCATTACCCAAACTCAACCTAAATATATTGTCTTTATCGGGCGTAAATTTCCAATTGAATCGGGGCGTAGCAATACCGCCGTGTTTAGAGTTATAATCGTAACGAAGTCCGACGAGAAGTTTATTTTTATTGTTTAACGTGATTTCATCTTGAACAAAAATCCCTGGCAAACTAATCAAATCGGGCGTATTTTGGCTGTCCGAAATTTGAGTTATTGGCGTATTATCATCATAAAAAGTATGTCTGAAAGTTGCTCCCAGTAGTGCATCGTGGTTTTTGCTGAGTTTTTTATCCCACAATAATTGTCCGAAAGCAATTCTTTGTGTGGCCAGGTATAATGTACTGCCATAAACTGAGTTTTGTTGGTGTTGATTGAACGAAAAATTAAGCGTAACTTTCTGATTATCAATTGGTAACTGATAACTTCCGAGCATTTCGATTCGTTTCGTAAAAATTGATTCTCCATAAACTTCACTGCCGCCACGATTAGACTTTTGCCATTGCATTTCGCCACCAAAACGGTCTTCGTGGATATATCGAGCCGCAATATTAAAAACTCGGTTTTGTGACCTTCGCATCGACCATTTATTGAATAACGAGATACGATTTTGAAGCGTAACGTCGGTAAAATTATCATTATTAATATCCCAACGTTTGTTGAAAAGAAAGTAATTTCCCGAAAAGAGTACATCAAATTTGCCGATTTTGGCTTTGGTACTTGCATCGAGATTATTTTCGAGATAGCTACTTGTATTGAAATCAAAGTTAAATTTTGGTGCTTTTGATGGGTTTTTCGTGATAACATTTATCAAACCACCAACCGCTTCCGAGCCGTAAAGCGTAGAAGCTGGGCCTTTCATTACCTCAATTCGCTCGACCATTGAGTTTGGAATTCCACTCAAGCCATAAACCGAAGACAATGCCGAAACGATTGGCATTCCATCAATCATCACCATCGTATATGGCCCTTCCATGCCGTTGATGTGAATATCGCCCGTATTACAAACATTGCAGTTGAGTTGCGGACGCACACCGTTGACCATCGAAAGTGATTCAAACAAACTCGGAGTTGGATTTTTACGAAAAAAAGTTGGGTTTAAAATCTGAATAGGAGCAGGCGATTCGTTGATGCTCGTTTCTTTCATCGTACCCGTCACCACTACTTCGTTGAGTTGGGCGTTTTCTTCTTCTATTTCAATATTTAGACTATTATTTTTGTCTTCTAAAACATTGATAGTCAGTTGTTTGGTTTTATAACCAATGCTCGAAACTTGAATTGTCTGCTTGCCAAAGGGAGCATTTTTGATGCTAAATTTACCATTTTCATCGGCTTGTGTACCAATTTTAGTATTTAAAATAGTAATGCTGGCAAAACTTACAGCCTTGTCTTTATTGATAATAATTCCTTTGATTTCACCTCCAAATGCCGTAAACAAGGTGAAATTAAGTAAGAAAAATGTATATATTGAAAATATTTTTTTCATGGTTTTGATAATTCTGAATACAAAGTTTGATTAATAAAATTAATATTCAAAATAAAGCTAAATATATTTTTAGATTAGTCTAAAAATTGCAATTAAAGTTTGGCATTTTGTTTGTACTGATTTCTGTAAATTTATTATTTATGTTTCGGCGAACTGGATGTTCGCATCACAGAGATATGGCAAATGTAATCCTTGGAATTGGCTCACGAGTAAAACACCCAGAGTACGGTGTTGGAGTCGTAATTAACTTTCAATCAGATATTTACGTTATTACTTTTGTAGAGATAGGAACAAAAAATATCAAAATCGACTACCCTTTTGAGGTGCTCGAAATTGTCGAGCCATCGCACGATATGGTGAGTTTGTTTGATGTTGAGCGAAATCTTTCAAAGATTCTTCAACGTTGGATGGATGCCACCGAAGTTGTGCCGTTGGGAGATAAATGGAAAGGTGGAAAAATGATTTTACAGCCAGGCCGCAGGGATTTGCAACCGAAAGAGATTCCGATTGATGCGTTTTTTCATAAAATTGTCATGATGCGTGACCGCCTGCGAGTTTTAGAACAACGGGTAAATGCCAGCAATATGGATGATGAAGAAAAAGTGAATATTCAGCAATATATTACTCGTTGCTACGGCTCAATGACAACTTTTAATATTTTATTTAAAGAGCCACAACACTATTTTTCAGGCGAAAAACTGGTAGAAGCGTAAAAAAGTCCACAGTCCACGGTCGGCAGTCCATAGCAAATTTTATTTTTCTGTGGACTGCCGACTATTGACTGTGGACTATTATATCTTCACTGTTCCGCCATTTTGGGTGGCTTTATAGATGGCTTCGACTACTTTTATATCTCTCAGACCTTCTTCGCCTGGAGCAATTAATTGAGTCGAATTCATCAATGCCATACAATCTTCGTCGAGCTGTTTGGCTTGTTGACTTTTTAGTGGAAAATCAATAATTCCATTGCTGTGGCTGCCTTTATTGCCCAAATAACTCGAAAAAGGCTCCATTTTCAACCAACCTTTCTCATAATTTACTTGCAAATAATTCATCTGAATACCAAAACTCGTGTGGCAAGCTGCCAACGCTCCACTCGGAAATTGTAGCTGAAACATCATCGTTTCTTCTACTTCTTTATAAATTTCTGGTCGAGTGGTGCTTGCTTGAGCCGTTACCGCAATTGGTTCTTCGCCCACCGCAAGTCTCGCACCTTGCAGTGCATACACGCCCATATCGCCCATTACGCCACCGCCGAGAGCTTTATTTTGTTTCCAGTGCGTTGTTCGTGCATCAAAATAACCCGCTCCGCACGCTACCATTTTTACTTTTCCGTAAAGTTTTTCTTTGGTTATACGCATAAATTCTTGCGTATTTGGGTCGTGTTGACAGCGGTAGCCGATAGCCAAATTTACTTTATTGTCTTTGCAAACTTTTATCATCGCCATACAGTCGCTAACCGAAGGTGCCATTGGTTTTTCACAGAAAACGTGTTTTCCTGCTTTGGCTGCTCTGATAGTATATTCTTTGTGCATCGACGGCGGTAAAACTACATAAACTATATCAATATCGGGGTTATTGGCTATCGAGTCGAAATTTTGGTAGTTATAAATATTTTTATCGGGAATATTATATTTCTGTTTCCATTTTTCGGCCTTTTCGGGTGAACCCGTTACGATTCCTGCTAAATAACATTTTTCGGTTGTTTGTAAAGCTGGAGCGAGCAAATCGGTGCTATAATAACCCAAACCTACTAAAGCAATACCGAGTTTTTCTTTCTTTTTTGCTGTACTTGCCAAAAGTGTATTGGGTGAAAACATGCTGGCGGCACCGCCAACAATGATTGATTTAAGAGCGTCTCGTCGGTCGAACATAGTTTTTTTTAATTAAGGATGAATAAAATACTTATTAATAGTTCTTTTTACCATAAGGTAAAACTAATAATAAAGTTGTATTTTTTAGCTAAATTTTAATATTTATCGTAAAAATGCTTGATTCTTGAAGTTACTTGGTCGTAGATGGGTTTCGTAAATTCGATAAATAATTGTTGCGGTGGAGGTGGCAATTGTTCACGATTACGAGTCATGTTGAGTTCAGTCGTTGTCAAGGCTCTTTCATCACCATTAAAACTTGCCCATTCGTTTACCCAAGTATATTCACCAGGGATTTCTTCACGAGAAAGTGTTTTATTTGTCTGATAATCAAATATTTCCATCGAAAGAATGCCTCTTGAACGCACCACTTTTCGAGATTTGATGATGGTGGCATTTACTTTACCATAAACTGGTACTTTCTTGCCATTGATGGTAGCTTCGCCAGTTTTTACGCTGTCTTTGCTCGTTACGTTTTGGCGGTCGGTTGCAATATTTGTTTCTCCAACAACAAAATCAATGATTTCGAGACGCACTACGTGGTCAGGTTTTAGTTTGACAGTTTTGGCTTCTTCGGGCGAATAAAATCTGATAAATTTATTGATTCGGCGATTAGTACGCAAAAATTCTTCTACTTTATCTTGAAAATAATCGTTGCTGTATTGATACAAACGTGAATTAATTTTTGGTTGCTCAACCACCACATGAACCGACCCTAAATTGAGTGCTTCTTCGAGTCTATTTCGAGCATCTTTGTAATTTGGAGCAAAAATCGTGATTTTCTCGAAATGGTCGTAGGCGGCACGAGCATCCAATTTGCTTAGATTATTTCTTCTGAGTATATCATTTCCTAAAACGTAACGTTCGGCTGCGGCATTGTCACGGGCTTCTTCGGTTTCTCTGAAATAGGTTTGTGGACTCACAATTCGGCGGCAAGCAGTGCAACGCTCAATACTTTCTTGCATTTTATTGAGTTTATCATAATACTCTAAAATAGTTTCCCAACGAAATTGTTGATTGGCATTTCGGACTCGAGCAATATCACTTGTTAATTCTTGTTGGGCGTTGCGGTAAGCTACTGGTAAAACTTCGAGTGCTTTACTATTATCAGTATCTTTTTTGAGTTTTTCGACTGATTGCAAAACGGCTTCGTAATACTTGCCCTTTTCGAGGGCTTTTGTGCCGCTTTTTGAACACGAAATTGTAAAAATAACCGAGGCTAAAACAATGTATTTTAGGAAGGCTTTCATGGTTTACAAGTTTTTAGTATATATTAATTGTTTTGCAATATAATGTTTTTTGCTCGTTTTTTCTTTTGTCCGAATCAGGGCTTAACAAATTATTAGCAATTGGGCATAAAAAAAGTGATAAACTTTGCTGGTTTATCACTTTTTAGTGTTCTGTAAATGTGTGATTATCAGATTATTAACTTTCTTGACGCAGGTCAGAAAGGTTTTGAGTTTTGATTTTTTCTTGTAGTTTCAAAATTCCGCCAATCAATGCTTCGGGGCGAGGCGGACAACCTGGCACATATATATCAACTGGTATAATTCGGTCAACGCCTTTTACTACGTGGTAGCCGTGTTCCCAATATGGCCCACCACAATTTGAGCAGCTTCCCATCGAAATCACGTATCGTGGTTCGGGCATTTGTTCGTATAAACGGCGAATACGGTCGGCCATTTTGAATGTAACCGTTCCCGAAATAATAATCACATCCGACTGCCGAGGCGAGTTTCGAGGAAATACACCGAAACGCTCAAGGTCATACGATGAGGCGTAAGTTGCCATCATTTCGATGGCACAGCAAGCTAAACCAAAACCCATTGGCCAAAGCGAATTTGCTCTCGCCCAGTTGGTGAGTTCGTCGATTGAAGTCAAAATTACTTCACTTTCGCCTGTTTTTATATGTGCCTCTTTTTCGAGGGTTTCAAAATTCATTTATCAGCGTATTTTTCGTTAACTTGATTATACATTTCCATCGGAATCTTACTTTTAAACTTTGGCGTTTTGTATTCAGGTTTTACCCAATCGAGGTAGCCTTTTGCCCAAACATAAGCCAGTCCAAGAGCCAAAACCGTGATAAAAATGCCCATTTCGGCCAGTGTAAACCAGCCCCAAAGTCCATTTGTATCTTGAATAAATTGCTTATTGCCGAAAACCGTAGCCCATGGAAACAAGAAAACCAATTCGACATCAAAGAGTATAAAAATCAATGCAACGATATAAAATTTGACGTTAAACTGAACGTTGGCATTTCCAATTGGGTCTTCGCCTGATTCGTAGGTCGTTAGCTTTTCTTCGTTTGGTTTGGCTGGACGCAACATCCACGCAATGCCCAGTACTCCAAGCACCGCAACAGCTCCCAGAATAATCGCTAATAATATAATGCCGAAGTCAGATAACATATTTTAGATATGAAAGATGAGATATGAATATTGATAAATCTATCAAATTTACTCCATATCACGGTAGGCCATGATGCCTCCCAAAACATTGTGTACATTCTCAAAACCTTGCGAAATCAAGAATTGTTTTGCTTTTCCGCTTCTTGCTCCGCTACGGCAATGAATATAAATATCTTGTCCTTTGAATGCTTCAAATTCTTCGAGTCTATCTGGAATTTCGCCCAAAGGAACGAGTTTTGCTCCTAAATTGTCGTCTTCGTACTCATATTCTTCACGCACATCAAAAAGGTTGATTGCGTTTTCTCCTTCGATTAGTTCTTTTAATTGCTCTACTGTTATGTCAAAATTTTTGTCCATGATAATATATTTTTATTGGTTTTAAGTATCTGATTTGAAACAATCGCCAATTGGTTTTGTGTAAAATATTGATAAAGAATGTTTAATATTGCTGTGGACTGTCGATTGTTAACCGTGGACTACTTGTCTATTAATGCACAACCACAATCTTACGAATAAAATTCTTTTTTCCATCCGAAAAATTGATGTAATAAATGTTTTCGGGTAAGTTTTCTATGTTAAGTTCTTGATTATCAATTTCTTTATAAAAAATTTCTTTTCCCGAAACATCAAAAATACTGATTGATTGAATGTTTTCAAAATTCCATCGCAAAACTCCCGTTGTAGGGTTTGGAAATACCACAAATTGTCTATCGTTTGGTTCTTCGCTGGCCAAAGGTGAGCCATTTTGCCCAGTTCCGTTGGCTTTAAAACCCATCACTGGCCGAACCATCAAACTGCCTTTCAATGCCTTGTTCTGAACCCATTCATTGCCCGAACTGTAATAAATATTACTACCAAAATCTGAGTTTTTATCAACTCCCACACCAATCACATCTTCATTTGTTTTCGTCCAAGATACAAAAAAAGTATCTTTAACCGCAATATTCATATCAAGTGGATATTCAACGAAGCCATTAATATCTGAAGCATATCTTACTTTTAATGATTGTTGGTGCAAAATCTTCGCAGGCTTTCCCTTGGCACTTTCCATGATTTGCAACAAGAAAAACTGCCCCGAAATATCTTTGAAAAACGGTGTAAAATTAAACCTGACTGCATTCACCGTGTCGGCTTTGTTTAAGGCAAACTTTACTGCTACTTTTCCCAAAGTTTGGTCGGTATCTGCACCTGTTTCGGCTGTGCCATCATCGTAAGCGTAGTAGTCGAGTAGGGGAGTGTAAATCGAAGTCGAGTCGTTGCTCAATAGTAAAGCATCGGCGATATTATTGGTTGAATCAGGAACAACCGTTGTGCCTGTGCCTTCGTACGCAATTTTTTGGGTAAATTTCAAAACTGCTTGTTTTTGCGGGAAACTGCTAAAAACAGGTACATTATTCCTTTTATTTGGTGGATTCGGCGTTGTAACTGTCTCATTACCACCTCTTTCATTCAATAAAATGCTTTTTGAAACAGTATCACTTACTGTCCAAGTAAAATTTACCAAACGGGCATTTCGTTGTAAAGCACTCACCAATACTTCCATGCTATTATTGGTTTCAGCCGATGGATTGACCAGATATTGGCGTAATGGCATGGCCGAATATCTTTTTAGATAACTATTCTTAAAACCTCGTAAGGCAATATCTTGGGTGTAAATATCTTTGAGTCGGCGTTGTTTGTTGAGATACACAAAATCAACGTGCCACATATCAAAAGCCCCCGATTGACGGCCACGAGTCTCGAAACGAAACTGGAAATTTTTGTGTAAATATTCTGCTTTATTAACTGATAAAATCTTTTGTGTAAAAGCATCTCTGCTGATACCTTCTTGTCGCCAAATGGTTTTCCATTGATTTTTATCATTCAGAAACGAAACCACGAGCGAGTCATCGCTATCGGGCAATTCACCCAAACCTTTTGCTTCCCAATAAAAACTTAGATAAACCGAATCTTTCACCGCAAGACCTGACAAATCAATGGCAACTGATGTTAGTGTATCGGTACTACCGTAAGCAAATTTATTTGAGAAATTATAAGGAATACCTGCTGAGTTGCGGCTATCAAAAGTAGCAACATTGACCGAAGGTTGATTGATTGGGAAATTATTATTGATATTCACACCGCCATTTTTCCAAAGTTTTGGGTTTGGCATAGAGGTTTTATTCTGTGAGAAATCATCAAAGAATGGTAGTGTAATGGATTGACTGTAAGTGAGTTGTGAACAAAAAAGCACTAATAAAATAACAGACCTGCAAATACTTACAGGTCTGTTGTTTAAAAATATCTTCATATTAAATGATTCTTTAACACGTTAATTATTGTCTTGGATAGGCTCTTCGGACGGAGCATCACCAGCGATTTCTACATCAATAACGTCGCCAATATGAATTTTATTACCTTCGGTGGTTGGTCTTTGCTTCACAATTGTACCATCTGCAAAGCCTTCAACTGCCCCGACATATCGCTTCGATAAAACAAGATTTTGCCCTGAAACCAGTATTTCTGCTTCGTCGGCTGCCATTCCTACCAAGTTTGGTATTTCTACCATTTGGTCGCCGAGGCCATCGCCTACTACAAACACAACCGTCGAGCCTTTCGGGATGAGTGTTCCTGGTTTTACTTCC
>JBKBSS010000368.1:0-3002 GCA_046291385.1 Emticicia sp.
ATGCCCTGTTGCCAAAGCTTGTTTCATTTTATTTTCTTGGTCTATTTTTAGGTGAAAATCTATTGGAATTTCAAAAATTTGATATTTTGAAACCCTTTTTATTTCTCTCAACAAAGTTCTTGGGTGTTCTACGTGTTCGAGTACGTGCGTGCAAATTACACAATCAAAAAATTTATCGGTATAAGGCAAATGATAACCATCAAACTTCTTAACTTCCTTCAAACTTTGAAGATTTCTTTTTTTTATTTGCTCAATTCCGCTATCAGAAATCTCAACTGCGTATAAATCATTTGAAAACTTATTAAATTCCATCCATTTTAAAATTGAGCCTTCTCCAGCTCCGACTTCAAGGATATTTTTGAAACTTAGATTTTGCGAAATTGAATAAATATTATTAAACTTATCTTTTCCTGCCAATTCTCGCCAATCAGTCATTTCATCTGAATACTGTTTGGAATAAGCATCTTGGATATTTAAGTTTTTTGTTTCCATCTTTATAAGTTTGGTATAGTTAAGTAAACAATAAACTTAGTAAAAATATGTTTTCCTTCCAAATAGTGCTGAATAGATAGAACAAAAGTCACTCCCCAGGACGATAAGTCCGCTCCGCATTTTTCAGTACATCTTCTTTATAAAAAAGTACCTCTTTAAATTTACCTTTGGTGTACATTTCGAGCTGGTCATTGAAATGTTTTGAACTTGGGTCGCCACTTTCTCCGCCTGCCAATAATGATTTTGCTTTGATTTTTGGTCCAAATTCAACGGCACAAATAAAACTATTACCACTCACACCGTAGCGTTTTTGGGTAGATGGATAATAACGACTATTATACGAAGGCAACATTCCCCAAAGTGCCGAAGCAAAACCCACTGGCACGCTCGGTTGTGCATCATCGTATTTTTGCTGAATATCTGACGAAATTCTTTGATAACGATTGATTTCACCCCACGGCATTTGCCATTTGCCAAATTTCTTTTTTAAATCATTGACTACGGTCAATAATGGCGGCAAAACTTGCTCTGGCGTGGCATTTGCAGCAAATCTTTTGATGTTGGCTACTTGGTCGTCTTCGCCTTCGTCGATGTATAATTTTTGTAAAGTTGTACTCAATTTCCCTGCCCATTCAATCGCCAAAGTGGTGGCTATTGAAGTTTCTGACGAATGATAATTCCATTTTTTCAACTCAGCAATTGGCTCACTCAAAGCTGCGTAAAGCGAATCGGTAGGTTTTACGTTTTTCTCGAAAACACTAATCAACGACGGAATCAAGACCTCAAAAGCCGCTAAATTTGTATCATAACCTGCCGCAATTACTTTATCAATTGTGTAGCTTTTTTCTTTATCTAAGACCTTTACAGCGTTTACTCCTCTAAAATTCTCACCATCGGGTGCCATGTATGGCGGAAAATCTGTTTTCTTCGGACTCATCTCCCCCGCCGCCGAAAATGGCGTAGAATTACAGTTTTGCAACCAACCATTCGTAGGATTATAAAGATGAACGGTTTCGTCAACTGTATGTAAGCCTTTCCACTCGGTGGCAGACGTGCTTCCGTCGATTACCTTTGCCCAGTTTAGTTTGCGGTCACGTACAGGCACAAAATTTCCGTGCCAATAAGCAATATTTCCTTTATTATCGGCAAAAACAGTGCTGTTTGAGGTATTCGCTCGCAAATCCATTGTTTTTTTGTAATCTTCAAAACCTTTGGCTTTTGTACGACTCCAGCTCTGAATTAAACTCGTCATTGAGCGATTATACGATTTTAGGCTAATCCATTGGTCATTACGTTTCGCCATAATTGGGCCGTGATGCGTAGCGTAAGTCGTAAAAATTTTGGTTTTCAAAACATCGCCATCTTTATAACTGATTCTTATTTTTTTCTCGGTAACTGGCTTTAATTGTTTGTCATATTCATAAAAATACTTATTGCCTTTTTTCGTAATTTTCTCGGCATACACATCGGCCACATCGACATTGCACGAAGTGTGCATCCAGCCGCAATAATCGTTAAAACCCTGATAAACAAACATTTGACCCCAAGTTACAGCACCATAAGCATTCAAACCTTCTTCGCTCGTTACTTGTACTTCGGGTCTGAAATAAAACGTCACGTGCGGATTGATGTACAAAATTGCATTACCCGAAGCCGTAATTTTAGGCGAAAAAGCAAAGCCATTTGAGCCAGTTTGATTTTCAGGGTCTTTGGGTTCGGCGATGTAAGTAACTTTATCTCCTGAGTAGAAATTCTTCAATTCGGCCGTCGTAACATCAGCCGTATTGATTGCTCCGATACTTCCATCAGTCCACAAAAGCGGATACCACGGCTTGAAGCGAGTCAACATCGCAGGTTTTGTGTTGGGGTGCGTGTGTAGGTAAAAATTAATACCATCGGCGTAGGCATTGAGCAGTTTTTTCATCCACGGCTCGGCTTTGTTATAATCTGAAATTGCATCGGTCGTATCAATCAATAATTTTATTTGTAAATCATCGTACAGACTCGATTCGCCTTTAATTTCGGACATTCTGCCCAATTTTTCGATATAATTCATTTCTACTCGCTTAAAATCGTCTTCGCATTGAGCATAAAGCAATCCAAAAACGGCATCAGCATCTGATTTTCCATAAATATGCGGAATCCCCCAATTATCTCGAATGATATTTACTCGCTTGGCTTGTTGCTGAAAACGAGCAATTTCGGCAGTAGAAAATTTACTCGAAACTGTTTTTTGAGCAAATATTGAAAACGACTTGGTGACAAGAAATAATAAAAAAAGTAAAAAGAAAGATTTCATAAAAAGGCTTATGCGTTTGAGTGATGAAAAATGGTTTAACAAACATACACAAAATTGTAAACAAGATTGAAAAGTAAGACAGGTTTTTAACCTGTCAAATAACTTGAGTTTAAAACTGATGACAGGTTAAAAACCTGTCCTACAATTTAACAAAAAAACATTAATAATTTTATTTAATAAACTTATAATCAACTACTTACAATAACATAAA
>JBKBSS010000369.1:0-2972 GCA_046291385.1 Emticicia sp.
TCATCCCATTTGAGTTCTGTCGATAAAACAGATTTTAATAAGCTAATTACTTGTCTATCAAGGTAATTAACGGTTGTTGCAAAGAAGACCAATGCACAGATGGTCCAGCGGTACTTTCCGATTTTTTCCATATATTTTTTAGGGTTGAATAATCTTTGCTGTTAGCTATTGGCACTTAGCTTTTAGCCTTAAAAAAGAAACTTGAAAATGTTTAATCCTTTAGCTAAAAGCTAAGTGCTAATCGCCAGTGTTCAAAATCCAAAATAATCTTTTGCGTTATTATAGCAAATATTTTGCACTATTTGGCCAGTCCATTTAATATCGTTTGGAATTTCACCATTTTCGATGTCATTTCCAAGGATGTTACACAATATACGTCGGAAATATTCATGGCGTGGGAATGACAAGAAACTTCTTGAATCTGTCAACATTCCGATAAAACGACTCAATAATCCCATGTTTGAAAGAGCATTGATTTGTTTTTCCATGCCATCTTTTTGGTCGAGAAACCACCAACCTGAGCCAAACTGCACTTTTCCTGCAATCGAACCATCGTTGAAGTTGCCAATCATGGTTGCAATTATTTCATTATCGGCAGGATTTAGGTTGTAAATGATGGTTTTTGCCAATTGGTCATGCTCATCGAGTCGTCCTAAAAACTTAGAAAGTGAAATGGCTTGTGAATAATCACCGATTGAATCCCAGCCAGTATCTGGCCCCAAAACTCGCAATGCACGGGTATTATTATTGCGTAAAGCTCCCAAGTGAAATTGTTGTGTCCAGCCCAATTCGTGGTACATTACGCCCAAAGCGTGAAGAATGGCCGATTTGAAAACTAAGGCTTCTTCCGAACTAAGTGTTTTACCCGAAATCGCTTTTTTGAAAGCTGCATCAGCTTGCTCAGGCGTGAAATCAGCGGCGTAGATTTGTTCTAAACCGTGGTCGCAGAGTTGGCAGCCATTACTCGCAAAGAAATCGGCACGGCTACGAAGGGCTTTTAATAAATCTTCGTAAGTATTGATTTCAAAATTGACGATTGCACCCAATTTTTGTACATAAGTAGCAAAGTTTGGATTTTCAATCAAAATAAATTTATCGGGGCGAAACGCTGGCAACATTTTGGTTTTTGCCGCAGCATCTTTGTGATATGCTTGGTGATATTCGAGGCTGTCAAGAGGGTCGTCAGTTGTACAAACAACCGATACATTCATTTTGCCCAAAAGGTTTCTTACCGAATAATCAGGTGTCTGAATTTTGGCTGTACATTCATCATAAATTCGTCTTGAACTCTCAGGATTCAATACTTCGTGAATGCCAAAGTAGCGTTGAAGTTCTAAGTGTGTCCAATGGTAAAGTGGGTTTCTGAGCGTATAAGGTACAGTTTCTGCCCATTTTTCAAATTTTTCGTAGTCAGTTGCATCGCCCGTACAAAATTTTTCATTGATACCGTTTGTACGCATACCTCGCCATTTGTAGTGGTCGCCGTAGAGCCAAACTTGCGTGATGTTTTCAAAAACCTTATCGCCCATAATTTGGTCAGGCGGCAGGTGATTGTGGTAATCAATGATAGGCATATCTTTCGCATACTCGTGGTAGAGTGTGCGAGCAGTTTTGGTTTGTAATAAAAAATCTTCGTCTAAAAACGTCTTCATATCTCTCTCGTGCTATTAGCTCTTAGCGTTTAGTAATTAGCTTAAATTGTAATGAATAAAAACTATCGTCTATCGTCTATTGACTGTCGACTTTATTTCAGCAAAACTATTGCCTTTTTTTTATTTATTTTGCTATAATATTTCTTTTTTTAATACTATTTTGATAAAGGTATTTGTTCGGTGTGATTTTTTCATCATTTCTTATATTCAATTATTAACTTTTTGAAAAACAAAGAATAGACAACTCTGTTAAAATTGTCTATTCTTTGTGAAATTTTGTAAAATCATTATAAAAACTATTTCACTCCCAAAGCCCATTTTGCCAAATCTTTGGCGGCACTAAAGTTTTCGTAAATGATTGGAATTCTGCGTCCGTCGGTGTATTCATTATATAACCACGGGTCGCCCACGACGAATACACTTCCTTTGCCCACTTTTGCCGTTGCGATGATATTATCGCTACCTTCGCTCACAATCGCTTTGGCTGGTGCTTTCACATTGAGCGTTACTAATTCTTTGATATAAACCAATTTTGTATTCTTGAAAACTGGGTTTTCCGCAGCAATATCTACCCGACCTTGTTCCCATTTTGTGCCTTGAACCATGTTTCGACTTTTGTTCGTAAACTCAATGCCAAAAGCTTTTGCCAATTCATTGAAGTGCGGAATTTCGCAATTTGCAGTATCGTTGGCCATCATAATGAGCGTTCCGCCTGCTTTTACCCAATCGCTAATTACTTTAATATCAGGCTTTTCTACAAAATTTGGCTTTGCAGTTTCTTTCTTAGTATCAGGGTCAACGATGATATAAACATTGACACCTTTTAGGTTTTGTGCCGTTGGAGCTGCCGAAATTGTTTTAAGTTTTGCTCCCAATTCTTGGTAAATTTGCCCCCAAACCCAAAAACCTGAGTGCATACGGTCGTCCCAAGTATAATGGAAAGATTCTTGATTGCCATTCAAATCTTTTCTGAATTCATTATTGAAATAATTATCAACGGCTACGGTTTTGCCTTTGCCCAGCGAATTTTCAGCCGCAATTTCCATTTCTACGCTCGCAAAAATAAATGGCCCAACGCCTTTCAAATCATTCTTGCGAATTGGCTCGCTCAAATAATATTCGTAGCTACCATCACGGTAAGGAGTTCCGCCTAAACCGCCAACACTTACCGTTTTATTGAAACTGATTGTGCCATCGGCTTCTTTTTCTACAAACTCTTTCAGCATTCCTGCGTAACCTTTTTTGGCAGCCGTCAGAAAAGTAGTTGGCAAATAACCTTTACGCACGCCTTTGGCAAGCATGTAAACAAACATGGCCGAA
>JBKBSS010000370.1:0-2969 GCA_046291385.1 Emticicia sp.
AGAGTGTGAGCAAGAAGGACAAACGTATGTAATTGTAGAAGACGAAGATGGCATGAACGATTCGGGCGAATTTGCTCATTTTCAGTTTGTCGGCAAGCACGAAGGCAAAGAAGTAATTTATGATGCCGTAATGGGAACACTTCGTCTCAATCATAGCAGTTTGGTTTTTGAAGAAGCCGAAACTCGCATGAAAAAAGCCTATCCAAACTACGTGGAAATTGACAAACGTAAGCCCAATCATAAAGTAGATGAAGATTTAGAGTTGATGCTCGAAGAAATTATCGAAGAATTGGAAGAAGAAGAAGTGGTAAAAGTGTCAGAATTTGTTGAAGTAGAAACCGATTTTGAATACGGCATTGGTTTAGACGTTTCGTTGAATGTAGAAGAAATTACTGACGAAGTAATCACAAAATTCATCAGCGATTTCAATGCTGGAACACTCGAACTTGACCCAACATTATATAGTTTCACAAGCGAAGAAGAAGAATAGTTTGATTTACGAGGTACGATTTACGATTTTTGAACATTGTTTAATTAAAAAAACAACTTTCGTAAGAAAATAAATTTTCGTAAATCGTAATTCGTCAATCGCACGGGCAACCCCGTCGTAAATTGAAATTATGGAAAACAAACAAAACGCTGGTTTTCAAGGCACTTCTAATTATGTAGCTACTCGTGAGCTTCAAACTGCCGTTAATGCCGCTGTGGCTTTGCAACGCCCTTTACTCATTAAAGGCGAACCTGGAACTGGCAAAACTTTATTGGCTTTTGAAGTGGCGAAAGCTCTAAACAAACAACTGTTTACGTGGCACGTAAAATCTACCACATCAGCCCAACAAGGACTTTATGAATATGATGCCGTTTCGAGGCTCAGAGATTCGCAGTTGGGCGATGACCGAGTGCATTATGTAGAAAACTACATCAAAAAAGGTAAAATCTGGGAGGCTTTTGATACCGAAGAACAATCGGTTTTATTGATTGACGAAATTGATAAAGCCGATATTGAGTTTCCGAATGATTTATTGCAGGAACTCGACCGTATGGAGTTTTATTGCTACGAACTCAAACAAACCATCAAAGCCAAGCATCGCCCGATAATTATTATTACTTCAAATAATGAAAAAGAACTGCCCGATGCTTTTCTTCGCCGTTGTTTCTTCCATTTTATTCGTTTTCCAGATAAAGAAACCATGCAACAAATTGTTGATGTACATTATCCAAAACTCGAAGAAACTTTGTTGATGAATGCTTTCAAAACCTTTTTCGGCATCAGAGAAGTAAAAAATATCAAGAAAAAGCCCTCAACCAGTGAATTAATTGATTGGTTACGATTGCTTTTAGTTGGAAAAGTTTCGGCAGAAGATTTAGAGGATTTGAATAAAATGAACGAAATTCCACCGTATCTCGGGGCATTGCTCAAAAACGAGTCAGATTATGATTTGTTTAAGGCTTTGCGAGAGAAAGGTGTAAAGTAAGACAAGTTTTTAACTTGTCAGTTCGCCGAGTATTTGATGTTCTTGTAATTTCAGTATCTTTTTGACAGGTCGAAAACCTGTCCTACAAAATATGCTTATCGACTTCTTTTTTCATCTAAGAAACAATAATCTCAAAGTAAATCTTCGAGAGCATCTGACATTGTTAGAAGCTCTTGATAAAGAAGTTGTGGCCTATAGTACCGAAGAATTTTATTTTCTGAGTCGAGCCATTTATGTAAAACATGAACAAAACCTTGATTTGTTTGATAGACTTTTTGGCCAGTTTTTTGAAGGAGTTGAGCAAATTCAATTAGAAGATTTCTTGAAAATTGATGATAGTTGGCTGATAAACAAGCTATTAAGCGAACTGACTGATGAAGAAAAAGAAGCCATAAAAGCCGTCGGAGGATTGGAAGAACTACTCGAAAGACTAAAGAAAACTCTCGAAGAACAAAAAGAACGCCACGAAGGTGGCAGCAAATGGGTGGGAACTGGCGGAACTTCTCCTTTCGGAAATTCAGGAAATAACCCAGCAGGTGTTAGAATCGGGGGTAAGGGCGGAAATAAGACAGCCGCAAAAGTTTGGGACAAACGAGAATTTAAAAATTATGACGATAATATTGAGTTGAATACTCGAAATACGCAAATGGCATTGCGACGTTTGCGTATTTTAACCCGTGAAGGTGTTGAGGATGAATTAAATCTGAATGAAACCATTGACCGAACTTGCAATAATGCAGGTTATTTGGATATAAAAATGCAGGCATCTAAGCAAAATCGGGTGAAAATTTTGCTTTTGCTCGATGTCGGTGGCTCGATGGATGATTTTATTGAAGAATGTTCGACGCTCTTTTCATCGGCAAAGCATCAATTCAAAAACTTAGAGTTTTATTATTTTCATAATTGCGTTTACGAACATCTTTGGAAAGATAATGGACGAAGATATGAAGATAAAATATCAACTTGGGATGTGCTGAATAAATACAACAAAGATTATAAAGTTATTTTCATTGGCGATGCTTCCATGTCGCCGTGGGAATTATCGGAGCCACGAGGCAGTGTTGAGCATTATAATGCAGAAGCTGGAACGGTTTGGCTCGAAAGATTCAAAGATAAATTTCCAAACTTGGTTTGGCTCAATCCAATCAACGATGGTTATTGGCAATATACCCATACTATTCAAGAAATTAGAAAATTATCAGATAATAGAATGTTTCCACTGACTATCAATGGTTTAGAAAAAGCCATGAAATGCTTGAAGAATAGTAAATTGAAATTTATTTAATATTACTCGTTACTATTATACAATTTACTAAATATTAGTCTGACATAATTCATTGCCGTCAGTTAAAACTGACGGCAATGAAACTTTTTATGATGAATTCGATAAAACTACTTTTTCCTACAAATTCATCAAAAACTCCATCGTATCAATTCCATCGGCAAAATCTTCTAATTTTGGCACTTGGGCTTCTCCAAATCTGAAACTATTCG
>JBKBSS010000371.1:0-2945 GCA_046291385.1 Emticicia sp.
CCAAAAAACGAATCAGCCGAGGCAAAAGTTTTATTGAACCGTCTGGACGAAATAAAGGCGATGGACAAAACAACGCTGAGTTTTCAAGAAAAAAGACAATTACGCAAAGAAGTACGAACGCTAAAGACCAATCTTGAGGCACTCAACAATGGCATTTATTTATCGGTTGGGGCAATCATTGTTATTGCCTTATTGCTGATACTTATACTATAAGATATTTTGATTCGATAGTCTACAATTTGAATTATTAGAATAGGTAGATAAGTTTTAGTGGTGAGATTTCAAATCGCTTTTACCTTTTTTTATGTAAAAGCGATTTTTTTCTATTTCTAAAAAAATGCCCCATGAAAACTGAACAACAACTCAATGCCGATATTTTGGAAATAACGATGAAAATTCAAGAGCAATTTCCTGAATTATCAAAATATATCGCCGAAATGCCCGTCACACTTCCCAACACAGCAACTCCCGAAATCACTACCAAAATTTTACAGGAGTACTACGATTCGTTAGTAATTATGCTGAAAGATTATACTATCAATCACCGCCATCAATCAAAAACGACATCATGAAAACAACAAAATATTTAGGCATTTGGATGGATAATTCAATGGCACATATTATAGAGTTTGGTCAGGAAACCGTCGAAACGAATATCATTTATTCAAAATTTACGCACCAAGAGCGAGAGCAGAGTTTGGTTAAAAACGAAAACGTCATGCACAATAAGGAGCAACACCTGCAAACCGAATATTATAAAGAGTTGGGTGAGCTTATCAAAAAGCGTGAAGAAGTGATTCTGTTTGGCCCAACCAACGCCAAAGTTGAATTGATGAATATCTTGAAAGAAGACCATCATTTCGATAATATAAAAATTGAGGTGAAATCGGCTGATAAAATGACTGATAATCAGCGTGTTGCGTTTGTGAAAGATTATTTTTCGAGCAATAGTTAGGAATGATTTTTAAATAAAAATATATGAAAAAGAATAGCAAAACTGACTTAATTAAAGAAGAAATCAATAATTATCCAGGTTATCCGCTGTATCCTGCCAGCGACGATATTTATAATCAATTCCGAAAAGATGGAATGGTTGACCCAGTAGAGGCTACCGAAATGCAAGAATTAATGGATAAAGCCAAGGTTCACACCCGCAACGAACAAGACTTTGAGGGGAATTTTTCTGAACGGCATTTAGTGGGTGATGGCTTAGATGTGCCTGGCTCAGAACTCGACAACCAGCAAGAAAACATCGGTAGCGAAGACGAAGAAAATAATTATTACAGTATCGGTGGCGATAATCACAGTGATTTGGAAGAAGATAGAGGCGAATAAACGTTTTTTTAGCGGTTTATCCCAATAAAGACTAAAAACATGGACTTAACTCAGAAAATAGATGTACTGGATTATACAGGGCTGAAAGACTTTAACGATAATTATTTTGAACCTCAAAAGCCAGTAGTTATCAAAGGGCTTGCCGATGATAAAATTGCGGGAAAACGGTGGACGATTAATTATTTTAAGGAAATAATGGGCGATTTGGAGATTGATGTTTTTGATAATTCCAATAAAAAAAGTGCGTCGTCGGCTTTTACAAAGCCAGACCTAAAAATGAAATTTAGGGATTATCTCGAAATCATTAATAAAGACGAAAAGACCGATTTAAGGATATTTCTTTTCAATTGTTTTAAAAGCAACCCCGAACTTAAAAAAGAATTTCCTTGCCCTGACATCTTCAAGGGCATTCTTGGCAGCATGGGCTATATGTTTTTTGGCGGAAAAGATACAACCGTCAGGATTCACTACGATATTGATATGTCGAATGTACTTTTGACCCACTTTGGAGGCAGAAAAAAAGTCGTTTTAATAGCTCCCGAATACACCGATTTACTTTATCGTTTGCCATACAATACTTATTCGTTGATAAATTTGGATGAAATTAATTCTAAGAAATATCCAGCTTTGGCTTTCGTAAAAGGCTACGAATGCGTACTTGAGCATGGCGATTCGATATTTATGCCCAGCGGCTACTGGCACTATATGACTTATCTCGAAGGTAGTTTTTCGATAAGTTACCGAAAACTCGCTCCGACGATTCAATCAAAAATCAAAGGTTTAATAAATATTGCTATAAAGATGCCTTATGATAAGCTGATGAACAAAATTTTAGGCACTAAATGGCTGCCCATGAAGGAGCGAATAGCCCAAAGAAAAGCGATGGAGGCTGTTAAAAGTCTAAGGATAAATACTTAAAGCATTAAAAATAATTAAAAAGTACATCATTTCTAAATCAATACAACAAAATGGATTATCACGGAAACAAAAAAATAATTGATGCTTGCCTTGAATGTGCGGCACTTTGTAATCATTGTGCAGCGTCTTGCCTACAAGAATCTGACACCAAAATGATGGTAAAATGTATTCAACTTGATATGGAATGTGCAGCAATTTGCTACGCAACAGCCCAATTGTTGAGTTTAGGAAGCAAACATGCAGCGGCACTTGCTAAGTTGTGTGCAGCATTATGTGAAGAATGTGCAACCGAATGTACCAAACACGACAACGAGCATTGTAAAGAATGTGCAGCCGCTTGTAAGGAATGTGCAGCGGTGTGTTTGAGTATCAGAAATGTGTGAATCTTATAAGTCGTTTATACAATTATATAACACATTCCGAATAGCAGTTTCTTATCTTTGACTAAACTCTTAAACTTCCTTTTATTATGCTTTTATTCAATATTCTAATCGTATTAATTGTTGCTGGAGTAGTTCTGTGGCTCATTAACTCGTATATTCCAATGGATGGAAAAATCAAAAGAATTATAAACATCGTATTTGTGGTTGTTATAATTATTTGGTTGCTCAAAGTATTTGGCCTTTTCAACGGGCTAATGAACATCAATGTTTAATCTGAGTTTTAATAAACCTACTTATAATGTATGAATA
>JBKBSS010000372.1:0-2939 GCA_046291385.1 Emticicia sp.
CGCTATCACTCAACCTGTACTTATTGTTGAAGTTTTCTCTGAAAATTCAGTGAAAACCGATACCGTCGATAAATTGAGATAATATTCTATTTTAACCACTTTGCAATATTATTTAATTGTATCGCAGGAAGAGCCTTTTGTGGAAGTTTATGCCAAAAATGCCGATAAATGGGAGTTTAGATATTATACTGATTTACAGGAAAACATCGAACTCACCGCCCTTGATGCTTCGCTTTTGATGGGTGATATTTTTGAAGGAATCTTTTAAATAGTCCACAGGAAAAAGTGACAAAAAACACAAAAATTACTATGGAAACCGTTGACTACGCTAAATCATCAACAAACGCCAAACGCCCGAAATAAGCAGAAGCACCAAACAAAAAGGCGTAAGCACTTTCCAAGACAAATACATGAGTTGGTCAACACGCAAGCGAGGGAGTGTCCAACGAATCCACATTTGAATCAAAATCAAGAAATAAGCTTTTGAAATCAGCCAAAATCCGCCCCAAAGGTCGCTCGACCAATGTCCGATTTGCCCACTTGTCCAACTGCCGAGCGTAAACGAACCAATATTTGGAAAAGGCGTATTCCAACTACCCAAAAACAAAATCGCTCCCAAAATCGAAACCAAAAGCATCATTCCGTATTCGGCAAGAAACAAAATCGCCCAACGAAAACCCGAATATTCGGTGTGAAAACCACCAATCAATTCTGACTCTGCTTCGGGTAAATCGAAAGGAGCTCTGTTTGCTTCGGCCAATGAAGCAATGAAGTAAATGACAAAGACAATGAGTAAAAACGGATTTCGGAGAATATTCCAACTCAAAACCCCGCCGTATTGATTCACTTCAATACCAGTGGCTTTAATACCAAAAAGATAGTTTTTTTCGAGCGAAAGAAAACCTTGCTGAAAGCTAATTTCCTGTAAATCAAGGGTTTGTGTAATCAGAACTACGCACAAAACCGAAAGACCAAGCGGCACTTCGTAAGAAATAATCTGAGCAACCGAACGCATCGCTCCGAGCAAAGAATATTTATTATTCGATGCCCAACCAGCCATCAGAATTCCCAAAATATCAAGTGAAACAATGGCCAAAAGCATAAAAACACCCGTTTGCGTAGCCGAACCTCTCAAACTTGGCGAAAGAGGAAACAGGGCAAAACCTGCAAAAATTGCCAAGAAAATCATCAACGGAGCAAATTTAAACATCCGTCGGTCGGCAGCGGCAGGCACAATATCTTCTTTTTGAATCAACTTCAAAAGGTCGGCAATGAGTTGTAATAAGCCCCATTTTCCAACTTCCATCGGCCCAGTACGGTCTTGAATAAATGCCGAAACTTTACGCTCGATATAAACCGCAATGACTACATTGGCGAAAATAATCGCAAGAAATATGAGTAATGTTATGAGCATTTAATAGCAACTTTTGTTCATGTTCAGAAAAACTAAACGTGCCACATCTGTGAGATGTGCCACGTTTTTATTGTTAAAACTTCAATTTTCGTGCCTAAAAATCAAAACTCTGCACTCTTAGGCGTGCGAGGGAACGGAATCACATCACGGATGTTGGTCATACCCGTTACGAACAATACCAAACGCTCGAAACCAAGTCCGAAACCAGCGTGCGGTGCCGAGCCAAATTTACGAGTTTCGAGATACCACCAAATATTTTCTGGGTCGATACCTACTTCTTTCGTGCGGGCCAGTAGTTTCTCATAATCATCTTCACGTTGTGAACCTCCGATGATTTCTCCGATTCCTGGAAAAAGTACGTCCATTGCACGAACTGTCTTATTATCTTCGTCCAGTTTCATGTAGAATGCCTTAATATCTTTCGGATAATTGGTCAAAATCACTGGTTTTTTAAAGTGTTTTTCTACCAAATAACGCTCATGTTCCGATTGTAAATCAATTCCCCACTCAACTGGATATTGGAATTTTTTCTCTTTATGAGGTTTTGAACGCACCAAAATTTCAATGGCTTCGGTGTATGTCAATCTCTGAAATTGATTTTCAATCACAAATTTTAGTTTTTCAATCAAACTTAATTCGCTACGCTCATTTTGTGGCTTGCTTTTCTCCTCTTCTAAAAGACGTTTTTCTAAGAAAGCCAAATCATCGGCACAGTTTTCAAGAGCATATTTGATAACCGTTTGCACGAAATCTTCGGCCAAATTCATGTTGTCTTCCAATTCGTAAAAAGCAACTTCTGGCTCAATCATCCAAAACTCCGCCAAGTGGCGAGTCGTATTTGAGTTTTCAGCACGGAAAGTTGGTCCGAAAGTATAAATTTTCGATAAAGCCAAAGCTCCCAATTCGCCTTCCAATTGCCCCGAAACGGTCAAACTTGTTTGGCGACCGAAAAAATCTTGGCTATAATCAATGCTTCCATCTTCGGCTCTCGGTGGTTTTTCCATGTCGAAGTTAGTCACATGAAACATTTCTCCTGCACCTTCGGCATCAGAAGCCGTGATAATTGGCGTATGAAGATTGAAAAAACCATTGTCATTGAAATACTTATGAACCGCAAAAGCCAAAACGTGACGAATGCGAAAAATTGCTCCAAAAGTATTTGTGCGGAAACGTAAATGGGCTTTTTCACGCAAAAACTCCATTGAGTGTTTCTTTGGCTGCATCGGAAAAGTCTCGTCGGCAGTGCCGTAAACTACGATTTTCTCAGCTTTTACTTCAACTGATTGTCCCGAACCCATCGAAGCGATAAGTTTTCCAGTAATTGCCACACACGCACCCGTCGAAACCAATTTCAATGTTTCTTCATCTATTGCTCCACCTTCGGCAACTGCCTGAATATTATGTATCGTTGAGCCATCATTTATGGCAATAAAAGTTACGGCTGCTTGCCCACGTTTGGTACGTACCCAACCTTTCACGGTCACTTCTTGTTCGCTTGGCGATTGCTTCAGTAATTCCTTGATTT
>JBKBSS010000373.1:0-2925 GCA_046291385.1 Emticicia sp.
AAAAATGGAGCGTCGGATAGGTTTTCCAGTTTCTGAAATGCTCGTAAGGCGTGAACTTATCATTACGCAAGGCACAATTGATTGTTGTCATTTTGCTTTAGAATATGGAATTTCGATGAATATTGCGGGCGGAACGCACCATGCTTATGCCGATAAAGGAGAAGGTTTTTGTTTGCTCAATGATGTAGCCGTAGTGGCCAATTATCTACTTGAAAATCAGGTAGTTAGCAAAATTTTAGTAGTTGATTTAGATGTGCATCAAGGCAACGGAACGGCCGTTATTTTTCGGAATGAACCACGAGTTTTTACGTTTTCGATGCACGGAAAAGAGAATTATCCGCTGAAAAAAGAAATCTCCGATTTAGATATTGAGCTGCCAACTTACTGCGAAGATGAACAATATTTAGGTCTTCTCTACGAAACTTTACCCCGATTAATCGAACAAGAAAAACCACAATTTATCTTTTATATTTCGGGCGTTGATATTTTGGCTTCCGATAAATTGGGTAAGCTAAAAGTTTCGATGGAAGGTTGCCGCCGACGTGATGAATTTGTTTTTGAACAAACTATCAAACATAAAATCCCTGTTGTTGTTTCTATGGGAGGAGGCTATTCGCCCCGCATCGCCGACATTGTAGAAGCTCACTGCAATACTTTTCGTTTGGCTGAAAAAATGTACTTTTAAAATTTATTTATGTCGAATTGATTCGGCATTGACAAAGAAATCACTCCTTTGTTCCTTTAGTAAGCGATTTTAATCGCTGTGTATAAAAATTGAAAATAATGACAAATCTTTCCAAATACATCGACCATACGCTTCTAAAACCAACGGCTACCGAAATGGATTTCAGAAAATTATGCGAAGAAATTTATCAAAATAGTTTTTATTCGGTTTGTGTACCGCCATTTTATGTCGCTTTTGTGAAAGAACTACTCGAATATAGCGATGCCAAAGTTTGTACAGTTGTTGGCTTCCCCTTGGGTTATCATACAACCGAAGCTAAAATAGTAGAAGCACAAAAAGCTTTGGCCGATGGTGCAGACGAATTGGATATGGTGATGAATATAAATGCCTTTAAATCAATGGCTTATGAAACCGTAAAGCAAGAAATAAAAGCATTGGCTGAAATTGTTCACGAGAAAAATGCAATCTTAAAAGTAATCATCGAAACGGCATATTTAGATAATTTTGATATTCGAATCGCTTGCGAAATTTGTGAAGAAGCGGGTGCAGATTTCGTAAAAACCTCCACAGGATTTGCTCCGAAAGGTGCTGATATTGAGCAAGTTAAACTAATGAGAGAAGTTTTGCCAAGCAATATTCAAATCAAAGCATCAGGTGGAATTCAGACTTATGAGCAAGCAATGGCTTTCATAGAAGCAGGAGCAACCCGACTCGGAACTTCATCTGGCGTAGCTATTGTGAGTGGAGGAATTGGGTATAGTGGATATTGATTTTAATTGAGTATTATTTACCACGGAGGCACGGATTACACGAATTATCATGGATAAGTTTCTGTGTCAATTTGTGCAATCTGTGCCTTCGTGGTAAAAAAGTTTATTTTTCCATCAAATTTCCCAATAAAACATCGGGAGCAATCATTACTCGGCTACCAGTTTCAGCGTTTTCAAGATTTAAAACTCCACGTGGACAAACCGCTGAACAAACACCACAACCCACGCACGACGAACGCACAATATCTTGTCCTTTTTGGGCGTAAGCTCGTACGTCAATTCCCATCTCGCAATGCGTTGAACAGTTGCCACACGAAATACATTGTCCACCATTGGTTGTAATTCTGAATCTTGATTTGAATCTTTGTATTATTCCAAGATAAGCCGCCAGCGGACAACCAAATCTACACCAAACTCTGTTTCCCATTAAAGGATAAAATCCTGTTCCGACAACTCCCGAAAATATTGACCCAATCAAGAATCCATAACTTGATTTTAGGCTTTCGGTTGGAATAAAACCGAGTAAATTATAACTACCCGTAAAGTATGTATAAAGCACCCCGATTGTCATAATAATAGCAAATGCCAAAACTCCGTGAACCAAGTAACGTTCTATCTTCCAAGCCTTCAATGATTTGTCAGAAAGTTGTCGGAAAGGGTCGCCCAAAGTCTCGGCTAAGCCCCCACAACCACACACCCACGAGCAGTACCAACGTTTGCCAAAAAAGTAAACCATTACGGGTACTCCAACTACAAAAAGTACAATTCCCCATACCAATAAAAATATGCCAAAAGCTCCGCTTGCAAGTAATTTATCAAGTCTATAATTAAAGAAAAAAGAATAGTCGAGCGGCCACATATTTTTCAAATCGGCCGAAGGCAAGTTCAGATTTGACATGATTTCGGGTAAAATGAAAGCAATACAAGTCTGAAAAAACATAATAGATAAAGTCCTGAAAATCTGATATTTAGAATGTCGATATTTGATAATATATCTAATTCCCATCACAAAAACCGAAATTGTATAAAGAAAACCGTACATAAACCAACGGCTTGCTTCTCCACCATTAATAAGCTTACTCACGGGGTCAACGAGCATTGTCCAGTTAGCAATATATTGTGGTTTAAAATAAAGTATGATGTAAAATGATATTAAAAAAGTACCAATACTGATACCCAACCACTTGCGAGTCATGGCAGGATTAAAATAAATGCCATTATTTTTGATACCTGCGGGTTTTTGTGCTTCGGGAAGAATAAAAAGTAATGCTCCAAAGATAGCCAGTCCGAAGGTTAGTAAAAACATAATACCTTTATTATCAACTAAATAGCCGCTTGCAGAAGATTTTACAATTGACAAAATTGTATCTTCATAAATCTTTTTATCCCAAGCTTGTTGGCCGTTATAGACTTTATTTAGCTGACGTATTCCTTCCGATAATTCAGCGGTGAAAGTATAAGAGTTAGAAT
>JBKBSS010000374.1:0-2902 GCA_046291385.1 Emticicia sp.
AAACCGATGAAATTGTTGTTCGTCTTGCATAATTTAAAGCATTTTTCGGAGTTTTTCACGAAGTAATCCATTGGCCAGTGATAGATTTGCTCGAGATGTACTTTCGGCCATTTTGAGCATTTCTCCGATTTCTTTATGCGAATAGCCTTCTACTGCATAAAGATTAAAAACTAAGCGGTAATTGGTCGGTAAACTTTGCACCGCCTCCATAATATCTTCTGACGAAAGCTTGGCATAAACCGATGCGTCGCCAAAATTGGGTTCTACAATATTTTCGGGAAGTTGTGTAGTTTGATTTTTAATGTTTTTTCTGAAATGGTCAATCGCTCCATTAATCATAATTCGTTTGAGCCACGGTTTTATGCGTTCGATATTCTCGACTTTATCCAAACTTTTAAAAACCTTCAAAAAACCATCATTCATTATCTCCAAAGCATCGTCACGGTTATCGCAATAGCTCATGCACACCGACAAAGCAAAGCCTTGAAAATGCTCATAGAATTTCTTCATGGCACTTTCTTTGCCTTTTAGGCAGCCTTCTACTATTTCCATCAAACTATTTGAATTCAATAGTGGCTTTCGAGTTAATGGGTTGGAGTAAATTTCTGTAGTTGCTGTAATCACGGAAAATTTACGTTTAGATGGGTCTTTTTATCTAAGACGTAAATCTTCGGCTCAAACGCTGTTAAATTATTGAAATATGCTATTCTTCAAAAATAATGTCATGGTCGAGCGAAAAATCGGTAAACAGTTTTGAAAGAGCTTTTTCGCCTTCTTCTGCGTAGGAAAATAGCTCGTATTTTGAAGTTTCGTTTTGGGCGTAAATCCAAATTGTTTCATTCAAAGAATCAATAATCCAGTATTCTTTCACACCAAATTTTTCGTAATCATTCTTTTTCTCAACATAGTCACGGGCAACCGAACCTTTTGAAACAACCTCTACCAATAAATCGGGTACGCCCGAAATGTAGCTTTCTTTGATAATACCGAGGTTTTCGGTAGCAACAAAAATCAAATCTGGTTGTACAGAATCACCTTTTTGAAAAACTACATCAAGTGGAGAAAAAAAAGTTTTCCCTAACTTGTTTTCTCGAACATAAGAATCAAGCTGTTTTCCTATCGTGAAAACAATGTTTTGGTGTTTCGGTTTTGGAGAAGGCATTTCAAGTAAATTATAATCACGTAATTCATAGCGAGATTCGGCAGGAAGTTTTTCTACCATATCATCGTAAGTCCAACGTTCGGTGCTGATGGTTGCTGGCATAATTGTAATTTGTTTTTATGCAATTTATGGAAATTTTTAGTACTTTCAAAATCTCCGTGACCCAGTTTTATGCCGTGCCACGGAGATTGAATTTACTAAATATTTCCTCTCAAAGTAACAATAAAATTACGCCCAGCGTTGCTGATTCCCGAAGCAAAGTTGCGATAGTTTTTATCAAGAATATTCTCGCAAGCGGCCTGAATTTGTAAATACTTATTAATCTGAAAAGCACTTCTCAAATTCAAAGTCCACCATGAAGGCATACCATCGGCCGTTGCATATTGTTGATTATCTTCACCTTCTGGATTGTAATCGGCAATTTTTTTCCAGCCATTATAAAGACTAAATGCTTCGATTTGGAGTTTGTTTTTGTTGAATTTCAAGGCAGTGCGTCCAAACATTGGCGGAATATGGTCGAGTGGCGTATTTTTATCATCTTTAACTCTGCCTTTTGTATTATTTAAAGTACTTGAAAAAATCAAATCTGGCGTTAATTTGGCATAAACGGCTACATTCCAGCCATTTATTTGAGCCTCACGTACATTTTGACTGGCCAAAACTGCACTTTTTTCACCCAAAAAATCAATCGTACTTTGTCCGTTTAGCGTAAAAGGAGCGGTGACGATTGCATTTTTGAATTGTGTATAAAAATACGTTGCTTCGATTGTCAGTATTTCACCAATTTGCTGATTGATTGACGCTTCGTAATTATACGTGTATTCGGGTTTGATGTTTGGGTTTGGTACAATCAAAGTTCCCGCCCGTGAATCAAAAACCTTTGCCATATCATCAATATTTGGACTTCTAAAACCGCTCGAAAACAATGCACTTAACTTAGTTTTATTGGTTGGACGTGCCACAATTCCCAGATTTCCCGATAACGCATTCGGGCTTTGAGTTACTTTATCATAAGGGAATGGGAAAAAAGTTTTGTCTTTAAACTCAGTTTTCAGACTAATGGCATTATACCTCAGACCCGCATTAATGTAAAATTTCTGCGAAATATTCAGTTGGTCAGTCAGATAAATCGCCAGCGACTGCATGGTATTTTTTCCATCAGGATAACGTGTTCCAGCAGGAGTAATCATGCCAGTGCTGATATTCAAATTATTAGCCGTTGATTTTACATTATTATGGGTGAGTTCTGCACCGTATTGCACCGTATTTGCTTTGATAACTTTCTGAAAATCAGCATTTAAGGTCAATACATCTACTTTTTCGTATTGACTCCTTTTATTTACGTTATTAAAATTTCGAGAAATTCTGCTTTCTTCAATAGCTTGAAATGCAGCCGTAATCATACCTCTGTCGTAAATTTTAGCACCCGAAAGTTCTAAATGATAAGCTGTCAAAAAACGCTTTTCGGGGCCATAATACCACTCCGAAAACCTTGGATTTGTTTCCGAAATCTCCGTGAGACGGTCGTAGCGAGGCACATCTGAGCTATTTGAATATTGAAAGTTAATCGTATGCTTAACTTTTTCAGATTGCTGAAACATGAGTTTTTGCAAAATATCATATTGCGAGTAGCCACTACCAACTTGTTTGTTATAATCGGAGTTAGTTACTTTCGTATCTTTTCCGTCAATTCGCTCGGCATAGAATAATCTTTTTCCAAAATCAGGAAATTTATTTGTG
>JBKBSS010000375.1:0-2878 GCA_046291385.1 Emticicia sp.
AACTCATGTCAGCTCCACTCGCCGAAAGATTACGCCCCAAAAAATTAGATGAATACATCGGGCAAGAACATATTTTAGGTAAAAACAAGCCTCTTCGCACTGCCATTGAAGCCAATCTTGTGCCGTCGATGATTTTATGGGGGCCTCCTGGTACGGGTAAAACTACGCTCGCTCTGCTCATTGCCGAAGCCACCAAACGCCAATTTCATCAACTCAATGCTGTGAGTTCGGGCGTAAAAGAATTACGTGAAGTTATCAGCAAGGCTTCGGGACTCTTCCCTCCTATTGTGTTTATCGACGAGATTCATCGCTACAATAAATCTCAGCAAGATTCGCTACTGACGGCTGTTGAAAAAGGCCATATTACACTTATTGGAGCAACCACCGAAAATCCTTCTTTTGAACTGAATAGTGCAGTACTTTCTCGGTGTCAGGTTTATATTTTAGAATCTTTTGGCGAAAAAGAATTGAAAGAACTAACTGATAGGGCTTTGCGAGAAGATGTGATTCTGAAAGAAAAGAATATAAAAGTTGAGTCGTATGATGCACTGATGCGGGTTTCGGGAGGTGATGGGCGAAAATTATTAAATCTTTTGGAATTGATTACATTTTCGTATCCGCCTGATGCTGAGATAGTTATCAACGACGATTTGGTGGAAGAAGTTGCTCAACGCAATATTGCTCGCTACGATAAATCGGGCGAACAACATTATGATATTATTTCGGCATTTATCAAATCGTTGCGTGGCTCAGACCCAAACGCTGCACTTTATTGGATGGCTCGTATGATTGTAGCGGGCGAAGACCCCGAATTTATCGCCCGAAGAATGTTGATTTTGGCATCGGAAGACATTGGAAATGCCAATCCGACGGCCATCATTATGGCCAATAATTGTATGCAAGCCGTAAAGGTGATTGGCTACCCCGAATGTAGAATTATTTTGTCACAAACTGCCATTTATTTGGCAACTTCTCCCAAGTCAAACGCTTCGTATATGGCGATTGATGCGGCAATTGCTTTGGCCGAAAAAACTTCTCATTTACCAGTGCCATTGGCTCTCCGAAATGCTCCGACCAAGCTAATGAAACAAATCGGCTACGGCAAAAACTATCAATATTCGCACAGTTATGAAGGAAATTTTGCAAAACAAAACTTTCTACCCGATGAGCTAAAAGGCACAAAAATCTACGAACCAAGCAATAATGCCCGTGAAAACGAAATCAGAAAGCAACTACAAACTTGGTGGGCTGAGTGGTATGGGTATTGAGAAAAAGTAATTTTTTGCTATATATTTTAAATTATTTATTTAGAAATAAGGTATTTATTTTAAATTTGTAGATAATATTTAAAATAAATACCCAATGTTTAGAGAGAAAATAAACGATTTATTGCTCTGGAAAGACAAAAAAAATCGAAAACCATTGATTGTCAACGGAGCAAGGCAAGTGGGTAAATCTTGGTTGATAAAGCATTTTGGCGAAGAATATTTTGAAGGAAAAATGATTGTTATCAACTTTGAAAGAAGTAGAGATTTACACAATATTTTCAAACCAAACCTTGATGTAAAAAGAATTATTTTTGAATTAAATTTGGCTTTGAACATAAATATTGAGCCAATAAAAGATTTGCTGTTTTTCGATGAAATTCAAGCCTGCCCCGAAGCGATGGGAAGTCTGAGGTATTTTTATGAAGAAATGCCTAATTTACACCTCATTGCGGCAGGTTCGTTGCTTGATTTTGAATTTCGGAATCAACCGTTTCCTGTGGGGCGTGTCGAAACCTTGAATCTTTATCCGATGACTTTTTACGAATTTTTGAAAGCACGGGGTAAGGAAAATTTAGCCCAATTACTAAAAACACCAATTGATAATTTACCAAACAATGTTGAACGTTTTTTTGAAGAAGATTTTAACCTTTATATTATCATAGGCGGGATGCCCGAATGTGTTAAGTTTTTCGTGGAAAATAATGATTTTCAAGGCGTTAAAAATATTCAAGACGACTTACTTTACACCTACGAGCAAGATTTCAAGAAATACCAACCAAGCATAAACCCTGACTGTTTGCTGGATATTTTGGAGAACGGCACAAAATTTATTGGTAATCAAATTATTTATTCAAAATTATCAGAACGCTTCACTAATCCAACCATAAAAAAGGGCGTGGACTTACTCCGAATGGCTCGTTTGTTACATGCTGTTCCTAATGTTTCGGTGGGTAGTTTACCTTTAGCTGCGGCTGGAAAACAATTCAAATTATTCTTTTTAGATATAGGTTTATTGCTACGAAAAAGTAATCTCGACTATCAAAATTTATATATCAAAAGAGAACTAAGTGCAGCATTTCAAGGAATACTGGCCGAGCAATTTGTTGCCCAACAACTCACTGCACAAACTAATCAGAAAACGTATTATTGGGCAAGAACCGAAGCAGGAGCAAGCTCAGAAATTGATTTTGTGGTAGTAAACAATAACAAAATAGTAGCAATAGAGGTAAAATCAGGTAAAAGTGGTTCGCTTAAAAGTTTACATTATTTATTAAATAACCACGAAAACATAGAAAAAGCAATTGTTTTTTCGCAGGCCAAACAGGGTGTAGAGGGAAAAATTCACTTTATTCCAATTTATTGGGCGGGAGAAGTTTAAAACCTTATTTAAATTTTTGAAGAATTCCTCACCGCCATTTCTGTAGGAATCTTGATAGTACGAAATTGCTCAACATTTTGCGATTTTCTTTCGATAGAATCCAGCAGCAATTCGGCCGCAGTTTGACCAATCTCAAAAGCTGGTTGCACGATTGTACTTAATGAGGGTGCTAACAGATGAGCTACTTTCAGGTTCGTAAAACCAATAAATGAAAGTTGTTCGGGAATCAGAA
>JBKBSS010000376.1:0-2868 GCA_046291385.1 Emticicia sp.
TTGGTTGTGGGCGATTTGGGCGATAAACCAAATATTCAACCTGTGCCTTATAGATATTTTCCGCTCATAAATAATTTCGGTAAAAGCCTCATTACCAATAATTTAGACTTAGTTTTTGCTCGATACGTGGCTTCGATTGATACAGTTCGGGCGGATGGCGTGACAAAAACTCCACTTTTAATGACTTCGCCCTACACAAAAACACTGAATGCTCCCGCTTTCGTGACTTTCAACGATGCACAAACCGACACTGAGCAAACCGAATATCAAGGTGGTGTAAAAACGATTGCGTATTTGCTCGAAGGAAAATTTCAGTCATTGTACAAAAACCGTTTGCTACCAAACGACCCAAAATTTGCCGATTTCAAGGCTGAAAGTCAGCCGACAAAAATTATTGTTTGTTCGGATGGTGATTTAATTGTAAACGAAGTAAGTCAGAAAACGGGTAATCCTTTGCCGCTTGGCTACGATAAAACTACGCAGCACACATTTGGCAACAAAGATTTTGTGATGAACGCCATTGATTATTTGATTGACGAAGACGGCGTGATTCAGGCAAAAGGAAAAGAAGTAAAATTACGTCCGCTCGACAAACTTCGTACCCGTGATGAGCGAACTTTTTGGCAAATTCTAAATATTGGTTTACCAGTTGGTTTGGTTTTGATACTCGGTTTTATTATTCAATGGTGGAGAAAACGAAGTTACGGAGCGGCTTGATTTTTATCTAATTGACTGATGATGATGAGTGCGTAATAAAATCGTTTGATACAAAACTCTGATTGCTGGACATTAGACAAAAGACAAGAGATTTTAGACTATAAAAAATATTCAATTCAGAGCAATAATACTCTTTTGTCTCTTGTCTCACTTCTTTTGTCCAGCAATTAGTAAAAAGCTTTTGAGCAAAAACATCTATTAGTTTTCTTGGAAACGTACAAATTAAAAAACTAAAATTTGAACAAAACACATAAAGTATTGTACTAAAAAAGGCTATTTTTGAGCCTTTTTTTATGTAAAATAGCGGAATTTTACCAGTTAACACGATAAGCATGATATTAAATAAGTTTACTTAAAATTAGATTTTTTTTAGAAAAATGGTCTTATATTTGCAAAAATGTATAACGAAAGGAACATTCTACCTAAATCTTATGTTGAAAAAAAATATTGGAATTATTAGATTTGTCCAAATTTGTTAATATATTGCACTTAATATTCTAAGCAAAACGAAAAACTTTCTTTCACCATGGAAGACTACAATAAAATTATCGAATCTCTTGGCGTAAAATTCGCCAAGGCACGCCATATCAGAATCTTACAAACAATTAAGATTAAAAATGTCTATGACGTAGAAAATACCATCCTCATTTTATATAATGGTGAAGTAAAACTCGCAGGTAACGAAGAAAAAGTTGAGCCAGGCGATTTACTTTTTATTCCAGGTGGAAAAGCCGCAACGCTGACCTACGGAACGGGCGAACCGAAAAATATTTCTTACGAAGAGTTTATGACTCGCCGTGAAAGTTATTTCGAGTCAATGAATGACCCTTCAAACATTGGTCAAGTGCCAAACTCGTTTGGTTTGATTGCCTTTGAAGCAAAGGTTTTCGACTCGGTAAACTTCTTTACTTCGCTCGATATTCCTCCGTTTTTTATCAAGGCTCACAGCAAACTTGGCTCGTTGATTCATGATATTTTGAAGGAAGATTGCTCTGATGAAGCTGGTCGTGGCCGTGTGATTAGAAACAAAACCGAAGAGATTGTTATCGAAATCGTGCGTCATATCTTGAAAAACAGAATGTTTGTGGAGCAATTGGCCACCAACAGCACGTATTTCAAAGACCCACGTTTGATTGATATTTTCACGTACATCAAAAATAGTCTCCCAGGCGATTTATCGAACAAGCAATTGGCCAACGTTGCCAATGTTTCGGAAGATTACGTTGGTCAATACTTCAAAATGTTGACAGGTATCAACCCACAAGATTATATTGAGTATCAACGTATGGAAGCCGCCGTAACGCTCTTGCGTACGTCGAAAAAAAGTATCCGTGCCATTGGCCACGAAGTTGGTTATAAGGATACCGCCTATTTCTGTCGTCGTTTCAAGATGATGTTCGGCATTCCAGCAGGAAAAATGCGTAGAAGAGAATCATTAATGATTGGTTAAGATTTTATCCGCCCGTCGCAATTAATACTTCATAAAGCTAAAGCTACTCGTGCAAACGAGTGGCTTTTTTGTTGAAAGATTCTACCAATATATAATTAAATTAGTCGTTTTTGAGAATTTTGAAAAAACTCTCGTAAATTCGTTTTTATGATTTTACCGAAACCTTACCCAAAATGTCCTTAAATAATTCATTAAAAACTTCTCGAAGAAATTTCTTAAATACTTCATTGATAGGTGGTTATGGTCTATTTAACACAAATTTTAGTGGGTTTAACGATAATCTAAAAACTATCAAACCCGCTGCACTTAAAAAAGGCGACACTATCGGTTTGGTTTGTCCTGCCTATTCGGCATTTATCAAGGAAGAAGTAACGATTGCGGTGGAAAGTTTACAAACAATGGGCTTTAAAGTTTTGCTGGGAAAACACATTTTCGACCGTTACGGAAATCTCGCAGGAAAAGACGAAGACCGTGCAGCCGATATCAACGAAATGTTTGCCAATAAAAGCGTAAACGCCATCATGGCGATGCACGGCGGTTGGGGAAGTGCCAGAATTTTATCGTTGCTCAACTACGAAACTATCAAAAATAACCCCAAAATATTTATTGGTTATAGCGATATAACTTCCTTGTTATTAGGAATTTACAGCCAAACAGGACTCGTAACTTTTCACGGCCCAGTTGGTTCTTCCACTTGGAAT
>JBKBSS010000377.1:0-2867 GCA_046291385.1 Emticicia sp.
GAATCAGTGTTAGCGGCTCTAAAATTCCATACAACAGTTGTTCCTTCTGGTACAACGAGGTTTCCAACATTATCAAAACTCTCGTTTGACTTATTTAGATAAGAAGGATAATTTAAGGCAACATCAAAAGAAAGTAGGTTTGGGCGACTAATTAGTTCAAGTTCAAATCCATTTGATTTGAAACCAGAAGCTAAGAAATGAAAATCAACAGGATTTTGAACCTTTGAAAAAGTGAACGTATAATTTTTATTATCAACCGAATTCATTTTAAACTTACGGTCATTAGCTACCAAATAAACAGCTTCTGGAACAGCATTACCAATAAGTGTAAGGTTCAGGTTGAAATCTTCGTTTTTGACAGCCTTTAACTCTTCGTTTGTAATTTTAAATTTAAAGGGAGCTTCCTCAGCAAAATCTTTCTGAAAATAAACAATACGCTCAGTACTACTTTTGAAAAACTTAGGCGAAACTGCCGCAATCAAAAGAATTAGTAATAATGGCGGAATTGCATATTTTAGGTATTTCTTATTTTCATCAATCTTAATAGCATCAGCAAACTTTACGAAACGTAATTCGTTTGCTTTCTGACTAATACTCGCTTGAAGTAAAGAGTTATCTTTATCAGAAAGCTGAGAAAGTTGAAGCGTATTTAGAAGCCTATCCCCTATTTCTGGGAAAAACTTACCGATTTCGTTCGCAGCTTTTTCGTAGGTAAGTAGCTCGTTGAAATGAAAAAGATAAAGAAGCGGTTTTATTACCCACGCAAAAAGTGAGTAAATAACCATTCCGAGAAAGCTAAAAAATAAAATTGCTCGAATAGTTGAGTTAAAACGACCGAAATATTCGACTGTACTAACTAATAAGAAGGCAGAGAAAATCAAAGCCAAAGTAAATAAAGCACCTTTAATAAGTAGGTTTTTATAATACTTCCTTTTGTAATCGTCTATTTTTTCAAAAATAGTTTTTACAGATGTTGACATGATGGTATAAGGTTTAATAAATTTTTAATGCAAGTTTAATTCAATTGGACAATGGTCGGACATTAACTGTTCGGGGTGGATAGCAACACTTGCTAAACGATTTTTTAGGCTTTCGGTAGCAAAGTGATAATCAATACGCCAACCTAAGTTTTTCTGCTTCGCTCCTGCCCTGTATGACCACCAAGTATAATGATGAGGTTCTTGGTTGAAATGTCTAAAAGTATCAACGTAACCCTTATCAAGAAATTTGCCAATCCATGCACGTTCTTCGGGTAAGAAGCCAGATGAATTTGCGTTACCCTTAGGATTATGGATGTCAATCTCCCGATGACAGATGTTTACGTCGCCACTGATAATTAAGTTTGGTAAATCTTTTTGAAGCTCTTGGATGTAAACATGGAAATCATCTAAGAAAGTCATTTTTAAACCTTGACGTTCATCGCCCGATGAACCCGACGGGAAATATATACTTAGAATAGAAAATGTATCAAAATCGGCTCGTAAAATTCTGCCTTCATCATCAAATAGTGAGTTTCCGATTCCGTACTGAACATTGTTTGGTTTGATTTTAGTTAGGATTGCAACGCCGCTATAACCACGTTTTTGGGCAGGATACCAATAACAATAATAGCCAAGTTCCTCAAAAAGTGGACTGACTAATTCAGTTTCAGATAGTTTTATTTCCTGCAAACACAAAATATCAGGGTTGCTTAACCTCAACCAAGTAATTAAACCTTTATTGATAGCCGAACGAACTCCGTTTACATTATATGAAATGATTTTCATTTTGATTTTATAATAATTTTATAGGTTTTAAATTTAAACGTGAAGACCAACTTCTTTTCTAAAATATTCAATAACAAAGTGTTTGAGTAGTTTTTCTTGTGAAAGCATATCAAAATGCGGTAAAGGTGCTATTAATTTCCAATGTGGCCAGCCTTCTTCGTCTCGGCCTTCGAGTTGATAATAGCCACCAAAACTTAAAACCTTACAAATGGCGATGTGCATAAGGTCTTGTTTTTGTTCTTTTGTAAAAACTTTTTTACCTTGTCCAAGTTCTTGAACGCCGATAAGAAATAAAACACCATTAAGGTCAGTTGGTTTTTTGCCGAGGTTATTTTTTAGGAAACTTTGTAATGTTTGCCAATTTTCTTTTAAAATATTGTCTTCTTGAGTCATATTATAATATTTGATATACAAACTTAAACAAACACTATGAAATGGTTTAAGCATTTTTTAGATATAATCTACCCACGTACCTGCGAAGCCTGCGGAGAGGCTCTTTTGGGCGGAGAAAATCTGATTTGTATGAATTGCATGATTGATTTGCCACGCACCAATTCGCATATTCAAAAACTTGATAAAGTTTCCAATCGTTTTTGGGGTAAAATTCCTGTGACGGATACGATAACTTTTATGAAATTTTCTAAAAAAGGAAAAGTGCAGAAACTACTGCATGAACTGAAATATAGAAATAAACCAGAAGTTGGAAAATATTTGGGGAAAATCTATGGTGTAGATTTAAAGGCAGTTGGGTTTGAAAAAAAAATTGATTTGATAATAGGAGTTCCGCTTCATCCAGCTAAACTTATTCAAAGAGGTTATAACCAAGCCGATTGTATTGCAGAAGGGCTGTCTGAGGCTTTAGAAATACCTTATGAAACAAATGCAGTAAAAAGACTTGTACATACTGCCACGCAAACAAAAAAGAGCCGTATTGAGCGTTTTCAAAATGTTGAAAACATATTTGAAGTAATTGATGCTGAGAAGATTAAGAACAAAAGAATTGCCATTGTGGATGATGTGTTGACAACTGGTTCAACACTTGAATCGTTGGGAATAACGCTACTAAATACCGAAGCAAAAGAAATTTCGATAGTGACAATT
>JBKBSS010000037.1:0-15020 GCA_046291385.1 Emticicia sp.
TTGCTTTCAACGAGAAATGGCTTTATGACCAAACTTACGTAAAGTTAAGAGAAATCTCATTGGGGTATAATATCCCTAAGAGTGTTTTCGGTGGTAAAGTATTTAAGTCGGCAAAAGTTGCATTCATTGTTCGTAACCCAGTTTTATTATATAATGCTGCTGGTGGCGGAGTTGACTTCTCTGAATCAGAATTATTCTGGACAGAAGGTGGACAACTTCCTCCTGTACGTTCATTTGGTTTAAACCTAAATTTAGGTTTCTAATTTGTCGATAGAAAATTGACAATAGTTTTTTTATTTAATTAACCGAAACTATTGACTGTGGACTATCAACTATGGACTAATGTATTCATTAAAAATAATTTTCAGAATGAAAAAAATATCAATATATAAATCAATAGCACTGGCAGCGGTACTATCAATTACTGGCACTGCCTGTGACCCAGGTGATTTCGGCGACATGAATGTCAATCCAAATTCACCTTCAACGCCTAATACGGCAGGTTTCCTGTCAGGTGCATTGCGTAATGTTGGGGCAATGACAACCGATATGACTCCTGCTCTTTATACACAGCAGTTTGGTGATGTTACTTATATCGAGGAATCTCGCTACAAAACCATCAATTTTAGTTATAATGGTTTCTATACAGGCCCTTTAAATGCGTATCAGACTATTATCGAACTAAATACCAATCCTGATACTAAAACAGCAGCGGCGGCCAATGGCTCGAATAATAACCAAATAGCCCTTTCTCGTATCGCAAAAGCCTACACTTATTTATGGATAACTGACCGTTGGGGCGATGTGCCTTACACAGAAGCCTTAAAAGGTAAAGCTGATTTTGCTCCTGTTTTTGATTCTCAGCAAGCAATCTACGCAGATTTGTTTAAAGAATTAAAAGAAGCACAGGCTCAATTTGATGGTGGTAAAGCAGTTGTAGGTGATATTTTATTATCTGGAAATGCTACTCGTTGGAAAAAATTTGCTAATTCTTTGCGTATGGTTATGGCTCTTCGTTTATCGAAAGTTGACCCTACTAAAGGTAAAGCAGAATTTTTGGCCGCAATGGCTGATGGTGGTTTAACATCAAATGCTGATAATGTGACTTACAAGTATTTAGCCGAAGCCAATAATGAGCATCCTTTGTATAACAACTACATCACAGGAAATCGTAAAGATTTTGCAGTGAGCGATGTAATGATAAATTATTTGGTCAAAACAAATGACCCTCGTATTTCGGCAATTGCGGATAAAAATCAAAACCTCAAATATGCAGGTGTTCCGTATGGCGTTTTTCCTGGAGCTTCAAAAGCCCAAGATGTATCTTTAGCTGCAACTTCGATGCGTCAGCAGAACTCGGCAGCCAATGTGTTGACTTATGCTCAGGTTTTGTTCTCGCAAGCAGAAGCAGCTAAATTAGGTTGGATTACGGGTGATGCTAAGGCATTATACGAAGCTGCTGTTACGGCATCAATGCAACAATGGTTGGGTTCTGCTGCGACAGCAACGGCCATTGCAGATTTCTTAAAACAGGACGGAATCAAGTATGCTGACGCAACAGCTTTGGAGCAAATTGCTACGCAAAAATGGGTTGCCTTATTTTACCAAGGAAACGAGGCTTGGGCAGAATGGCGTAGAACAGGTTTCCCTGTTTTGACCCCAGCAGCAAAACCATTAAACGTAAGTGGACAAATTCCTCGCCGTATGGCTTATGTGGTTACAGAAGCTACGTTGAATAAAATAAACTACGATGCTGTTGTTGCCAAACAAGGTGCTGACACGCAAGACACTCGTATGTGGTGGGATAAAAAATAAGCTTTACATAAGTTAAAGATAGTAAACATAAAAAGAAGACTCACTTATGGGTCTTCTTTTTATGTTTATAAGCATTGAATGGTCTCTGTTTTCTTGAGAGTCTTGCTATATTTTATTGCCATTTGGCGAGTTTCCCAAATAAAGTTTAACCTTTTTCGATAAACAAAAAACAAATGTCATCTTTAGATTGTTTTTAAATTACTTGCATAATTGAATGTTTCGACATTATTTTTGCACCTCAATTATTTCAAATCTAACAATTAACAAACTAAACTAACTAAAAAGTGATGAGGAAAAATCTACTTAGCCTCCTTTTTGCAGTGTTTATTGGAGTGCAGGCGTTTGCACAAGATAAGACTGTATCGGGTAAGGTCACATCTTCAGACGACGGAACCCCGCTTCCAGGTGTGAGCGTTTCGGTGAAAGGCACAAGCAGAGGAACAACAACCGATGCTTCTGGCGTTTACAAAATTTCGGTATCAAGTAATGCAACCTTGATTTTTAGCTTTATTGGCTTCACTTCTCAGCAAGTTGTGGTGAGTAATCGTACAATCATTGACCTCCAATTAGCTTCTGATGCACAAGAACTTTCAGAGGCCGTTGTGGTTGGTTACGGCACGCAGTCTCGCCGAACTTTGACAGGTTCACAGGCTTCGGTGAAAGGTTCGGAAATTGCAACTATGCCAACTAACTCCTTTGACAAAGCCCTACAAGGCCGTGCAGCAGGTGTACAAATCTTAGGAGCAAACGGAACACCAGGTGGTGCTGCTCAAGTACGTGTGCGTGGGGTAGGAACTATCAAAGGAGGCACTGACCCACTTTATGTAGTGGATGGTGTACAAATTAACTCTTCAAGTGGTTCGGCTGCATTTACAAGTTCAAATCCATTGAATTATTTAAACCCGAATGATATTGAGTCAATCGAAGTATTGAAAGATGCGGCTTCGGCGGCTATCTATGGTGCTGCGGCTGCCAATGGTGTGGTTTTGATTACTACGAAAAAAGGTAAATCGGGTGCAACTAAAGTTAGCTTCGATTATTTTACTGGATACGTAGAACCAACTCAATACTTAGATGTACTAAATACGCAAGAGTTTATTGCGGTAAGAAATGAGGCTTTAATCAACCAAAGCCCAACTACTGAGCCTGGTGCTGCCATGCGTACTACGCTCGGAGCGATTCGCCTTGACCCAGCTTTGACTTCTGACCAAGTAGCAGCCCTTCCAACTTACGATTGGCAAAGAGAATCTTATGTTTCGGGTAAAACCAATAATTATAGCATAAGTTTGAATGGTGGAAGCGAGAAATCAACTTTTTATCTTTCAGGAAGCTATAATAATACCGATGCCAATGTGCGTAATGTAGATTATAAGGGCGGTAATATTAATGCTAAAATTAGTAATAAAGTAACCTCACGTTTGACGGTTGATAACTCAATCAATTTGAGTTCATTCATCCAACGTGGACAGTTTGGTGGCCCTGGTGGTGGTAGTTTCTTAGGTTCACCTACATTTTCAGCACCATTGATTTTACCTCATAACCGATTCTTTAAAGACGACGGTACTTATTTCGGAACACCAGCCGATGGTGGTATTGCAGGTATTCTGAACCAAAACGTATTGATGGTAAGTGATTTGAACAAAATACAGACCCGTGTTAATCAAGTAATTGCCTCGACTGTACTCACTTACAAAATCATGAAAGGATTATCTTTCCGCCCGTCGGCGAGTATTGATTATCGTACTATAAAAGGTTTTAACTTCCAAGACCCACGCACAGCCGATGCTTTCAACGTAAAAGGTAGAATTCAAGACCAAAATGCTGAAAATATCAACTTCATATTAAATGCGGTTGTAAATTATGACAAACAAATCAGTAGTGTTCATAACATTAGTGCATTGGCTGGAGCGGAATATAGAAGAGACCAAGCCGAAAACGTACAGCAATCAGCCGAAGGTATTCCTACACCACAATTTACGGTAGCAGGTGCGGCGGCAAACCCTATCACAACATTTGCTTCTTGGTCAGCTTTCAAAAAAGCGGGTGTATTTGGTAGAGTAAGCTACGATTACGCTGGAAAATATCTATTAGGCTTAACGGCTCGTTACGATGGTTCGTCACGTTTTGGTGCTAACAACCTTTGGGGATTCTTCCCTGGTATTTCGGCAGGTTGGGACCTTTCACAAGAAGCATTCTTGAAAAACAATGCTTACGTAAATCAATTGAAACTTCGTGCAAGTTATGGCTCATTGGGTGCTGACCAAATTGGCAACTTCGATTCAAGAGGTCTTTACGGTGGCGGTTTCAATTATGGTGGTGTGAGTGGTATTGCTCCAACTCAGTTGGCTAACCCGAATTTACGTTGGGAACAAAACGTAACTACTAACTTTGCCCTCGATTATGGGTTATTCAATAACCGTGTACAAGGTTCATTAGAATATTTTATTCGTACCTCAAAAGACCTTATCTTAGACCGTCCAGTAACTTGGTTGAGTGGATACAGTACTATTTCTGAAAACGTTGGTGAATTAGAAAACAAAGGTTTAGAATTTGACATCAAAACTGTAAACGTTGACAAGTCGGCGAATAACAGAGGTTTCAAATGGACAACTTCGTTCAACTTTACGCAGATTGATAATAAAGTAACTAAACTTTATGATACATTGACTACCCTCCCAGGCCGTGCGGCTGATGGCTGGATTAAAATTGGTTTCCCTGTAAACTCAATCTATACTGCTGATTATGCTGGTGTAAACCCTGCAACTGGCCGTGCGATGTGGTATGACAATAACGGTAATATCGTTTATCGTCTGGCAGGAAATCCTGATTCGTATTCAAAAATTATTGGCAGTCAAATTCCAAGATATTATGGTGGTTTGACCAATACATTCTCATACAAAGGTTTTGATTTAGAAGTATTCTTCAACTACGAATTCGGAAGAACTGTATTTAATAACCAATCGGCTTTCATGGCTGAAAATGGTGGACGTCTGTTTAACTCACTTCGGTCAATTTATGATAATCGCTGGACAACCCCAGGACAAATCACAACTGTGCCACGACCATTCAATGGTAATGCAGAGGTGTTAGGTTCGGGTATTACGGCTGGGTCGAGATTCTATGAAGATGCTTCATTTATTCGTGTGAAAACGCTAACATTTGGATATAATTTCTCACGTGATTTATTGAAAAAAGTAAAAATTGATAGAGCAAGATTGTATGTACAAGGTTATAACCTGTACACATGGAGCAAATGGACTGGTTTCGACTCTGAGTTTATCAACTTAGGTAGTGGAAATAATGGAGCTGTTCCTCAGCCACGTACCATTACTTTTGGTTTACAACTTGGTTTATAATTTCAATAACATTAAGATATAATTTGATAGAAATATGAAAGGAAGATATTCATTTAAAATAGCAGTCTTAGGCTTAGTGCTTACGTTTGCGTCTTGTACCGATTTACTCGACGTTGAGCCACGTGCCTCTATCGACTCCGTAACCGCCCTCACAACGGAAGATGCAGTAAATGCCGCCGTTAATGGTATATACGATAGATTACAATCTACCAACCTTTATGGTAGAGATTTAGTAGCAATTCCAGAGGCGTTGGCCGATAACGGAAGAGCTACCAATAAGTCTGGTCGTTTAAACCCAGAATACCAAAATCAAATCAATGCTCATTTTATTCACTGGTCAACATCTTATTTTGCTATCAATCAAGCAAATTTAGTTTTGGATGCTTTACCGAAAGTTGAAAAAATGACGCAAGCAAACAAAGACTTTGTGGAAGCACAGGCGTTGTTTATCAGAGGTTTACTTTACTTTGAGTTGATGCGTGCGTATGCTTATGAGCCAGCGGTTGAAATCAAAGAAGCAAGCAAAGGTGGTGTGCCATTGGTGAAGTCGGGTGTTGTTGATGCAACCCAAATCAAATTGGAAAGTCGTGCATCAATCAATGATGTTTACGAATCAATCTATGGAGATTTCACTGCTTCAATCGCAAAGTTTACAAGTTCAGGCAGAACTGCAACTGCTTCTTTTGCCAACAGAACTGCTGCTCAAGCAATGTTCTCACGTGTGGCATTGTACCGTGGTGACTACACAAACGCTGCTAAATATGCAACTGATGCCTTAGCAACTGGTAGTGTGGGTCGTTTGCAAACAAAAGATACTTATGTATCTTCGTGGCGTTCGGCTAACCACCCAGAGTCTATCTTTGAAATTCAGTACCAAACCAACGAAAATATTGGTGTAAATACTTCATTACAAACTACTTACACTACTATGATTGCTTCTGGTAATCGTACAACAACGGGTGGTTTTGGTGATTTAGTACCAACAAAGGCATTATTAGATGCTTATGAGTCAGAGAAAGATGCTGATGGAAAAACGATTGTTGATGTGCGTCGCTCTTTGTATGAACTCGGAACGGCTGGTCGTGGAACTGCTGAAATCGAGTGTACTAAATTTTTAGGAAGAAGCGGACAAGTAAACCTCGATAATATTCCAGTAATTAGAGTATCAGAAATGTTCCTAAACCGTGCTGAAGCATTGGCAAGAAGCGGAAATGCTGCTGGTGCTTTGACTGACCTTAACGTGATTCGTACACGTGCTGGTTTGCCTGCTGCCACTGGTTTGACAGGTGCTGCATTAATTACTGAAATCTTGAAGCAACGTCGTTTAGAATTAGCTTTTGAAGGTCATCGTTTCTTTGATATGAAACGCCTCGGCATGGATATTGCAAAGGCTGCTCCCGTACAGAGTTTGACATTTACAGACTTCCGTATGTTGGCACCACTTCCAGTGCGTGAGATTCAGGCTAACCCTAACTTGAAACAAAATACTGGATATTAATCACCAAGAAAAATCCATGATTTTGAAAATTTAGAAATTTTAAACGAAAAATTATATGAAAAAAATATTTGGCATAGCACTCGTACTCGTGACAAGCGTCATAATGTCGTCGTGTTTCAAAGACAACCAACCAGTTTTTGATTCGCTTTACTTGGTTGAGTTTCAAGATGCAGTTGTTACTGCTCCTGCTTTAAATAAGACATTCCCTATTCAGGCTGTAGCAAATGGTGCAGGTTCATTGACAAGGAGAATCAATTTGGTAGGTCGTCAGCGTGAAACGGAGGAGTCAATCAAGTTTTCGGTTGACCCAGTTGAAACAACTGCTAAAGAAGGCGTACATTACAGCCTTGAAGGTGGAGTAGTGAAGATTCCTGCAAAATCAAGCTTTGGCGATTGCAAAATCAATATCTTGAGAGCTCCTGCGGCCGCTGGTACAAACGTAGTGCTTGTATTGGTATTGGAAGGAAACGGAAACGATGTAAAGCCTAACGAAAATTATAAGAAATTAGGTTTCAGAATTGCATTGTAAAATATAGTCAAAGTATAAAAAAGGAGTGCTTCGAAAGTTGCACTCCTTTTTTGTTCTACAACACCACCATTTTAAAAAAAGGTACTAATTTTAATTGATACTCCGAATAAAATAAAAAGAGTCAAGGTTGAAAATCTGCATAAACAGTTTTCCAACCTTGACTCTTTTACTTTAGACCAATGTTTTGGTGCTATTAATATCTGTTACGATTGTTATCACGGTCTCCACCGCCATAACCACCGCTTCCACCGCCACGGTTGTAACCACCGCCGCCGCCACCACCGTAGCCGCCACGGTCTCCACCGCCGCCACGATTGTAACCACCACCGCCGCCACCGCCACGGTTATCTCTTTCTTTTTTCTCTTCAGCTTGATTAACTACTGCTGGACGTCCGCCAATATCGGAGCCGTTCAATGCGTCAATTGCTTTTTGTGCTGAGGCATCGTCTGGCATTTCTACGAATGCAAAGCCTTTGCTTCTTCCAGTAAACTTGTCAGTGATAATTTTAACAGAACTTACTTCGCCATACTCTTCAAAATATTGCTTTAACTCGCTTTCTTCGATTTTAAAAGGCAGACTTCCAACAAAAATGTTCATGGTAACTTTGTGATTTGAATGATAAATTTTTACAAAAGTATATTTATTTTACTAATTAACTACAATGTACAAGTTTTTTTGAAAATAAAAATAAAGTTTTCAATAAATTTATATAAAAGTAGCATAAAGTAAGGTTATATCTTATCCGAAAGTACAAAAACCCACTTTATGCCTTCTTTATTTCTAATAATTTCTACAAATTAATTCGCCATTTCAGATAAGAATTTAATACGCATCAATCGAAGCTCTTCTTCGGTTGCATCTTCGCTTTCAAACTCTTTGAGTGCTGCCCCGATATTATCGGTTTCGGCTGTCATAAAATATTCGTAAATTTCATCTTGGCGGTCTTCGTCGATTACTTGATTGATATAATAATCAAGGTTGAGGCGAGTTCCTGAATAACAAATATGTTCGATTTCTTCAATCAGTTCGGTCATCGTGAGGTCTTTGGCCTCTACGATTTCGTCGAGGTTAATCTTACGGTCAATTTGCTGAATGATATAAATCTTAATCTTCGATTTATTAACGGCCGATTTTACGACTAAATCTTGCGTTGTCTCGATGTCGTTATCATCAACATATTTTAAGATTAGGTCGAGAAATGGCTTGCCAAACTTCTGCACTTTTCCGAGTCCAACGCCATTGATTTGTGCTAAATCTTGCGAAGTTGTCGGATACGTAGTTGCCATTTCTTCGAGCGAAGGGTCTTGGAATACTACGTACGGCGGAACATTTTTATCTTTGGCAATTTTTTTGCGAAGAGCCTTCAATAACTCAAACAAGGCAGAGTCAAATGCACCACCGCCCGATGAGTTTCCGTTAGCCGAAATATCATCGTCGTCGCTACTTTCGGTGTTTTCGTAGTTATGGTCTTCCGAAATCGTGATTGGGTGAGAATCTGCAATAAAACTTTTGCCTTTTTCGGTCAATTTAACTACTCCGTAAGCATTTTCAATATCTTTTTCGAGGAAGCCCAACACCATCATTTGGCGAAGTACTGATACCCAATAATCGTTGGATGTTCTTTTATTATCCGATTTTTTGGCTGGTTTTTCGACTTTTTTAGCTGGTTTCGGTGATTTTACCGCCACTGGTTTTGCCTCCTCTTCGTCGTCATCATCCGAAACTTCCAATTCTACTTCTTCCTCCTCTTCGTCATCATCATCGTCTTCTTCGTCGTGAGCCACAAACATTCCTTTTCCTTTGCCATAAACTTCCAATTTATCATGTTCGTGGCTACGGATATAAGCGTTTGAAGTGTTGGCTGTCAGAATATCGGCAATGTGCTGAACATCAAATCTTTCGCCCGATTGAAGCACGGCTTTTAAACCTAAAACGGCTTCGTCTTCAATCTTGATTTTCTTGGTCGGTTTGATACAGTTATCGCAGAAACCACAATCTTTGTCAGAATATTCGCCAAAATAGCTCAATAATTGACGGCGGCGGCAAACACCTAAGTTTGAATACGAAACCATTTCGTTGAGTAATGCACGGGCATTGTCTCGCTCAGTAACGGTCTTATCTTTATTAAATTTCTCCAGTTTCAGAATATCGTCGTAGGCATAAAACATCAAGCAGTTTCCTTCCAAGCCGTCACGCCCTGCACGGCCTGTTTCTTGATAATATCCTTCGAGCGATTTTGGTGCATCGTAGTGAATCACAAACCTAACATCGGGTTTGTCGATTCCCATTCCGAAGGCAATCGTTGCTACAATTACATCACACTCTTCATTCAAGAATGAGTCCTGATTTTTCATACGGGTATCAGAATCCAAACCAGCATGATAAGGCAATGCTTTTACGCCATTTACGGCAAGTAAGCTCGCAATTTCTTCAACTTTTTTGCGACTCAAACAGTAAATAATGCCTGATTTACCTTTATTATTGGAAATGTATCGGATGAGTTGCTTTTTAGAATCAATCTTCGGTCTGATTTCGTAGTAAAGATTCTTACGGTTGAACGATGACTTGAAGATATGAGACTCCTCCATGTTGAGGTTTTTCTGAATATCCTGCTGAACCTTTGGAGTTGCTGTTGCTGTAAGGGCAATAATCGGCAAATTCGGGTTGATGTCGTCAATGATTCCTCTGATTCTGCGGTATTCTGGTCGGAAATCATGTCCCCACTCCGAAATACAGTGGGCTTCGTCAACTGCTATGAATGAAAGTTTGGCTTTTTTCAAGAAAACAAGATTGTCTTCTTTCGTCAAAGATTCTGGGGCAATATAAAGCAATCGGCACTCTCCACTTAAAACGTCGTTTTTCACACGAGTCATTTCTGACTTGTTGAGGGTTGAGTTTAAAAACTGAGCATTGATACCAAATGCGGTCATTTGGTCAACTTGGTTTTTCATCAAAGCAATTAGCGGAGAAATCACAATCGCAGTGCCATCCAAAACCATCGCTGGTAGTTGGTAGCAAAGAGATTTTCCTGCCCCCGTTGGCATAATCACAAAGGTATTATGGCCACTAACAATATTATTGATAATGACTTCTTGTTCGCCTCTAAAGGCATCAAAGCCGAAAATTTCTTTGAGTTTTTCTTTTAAGGTCTGTTGTATCGCTGCGTCTACCATAAATGCAATGTTGCTGTACGGGAAATTATAATAGGTAAGTAATTACGCTAAGTTAATAATATTTTTGAATTCTTAACTGAATTATTTTTACACGTATCTGGCGTAATTAGGTTTAGTGTTTTGTACCAAATTTACTCAAATCTATTTACCAAACAAATATCTTTTCAATGACTTTATTTTGTACGCTGACCAAACTTCAAGTACTTTTGTCGTTAAATCAAGGATTAATAAAGTGAATACGAAGTTAGAAAAAAAAATACAAAGCGTAGCTAAAAAAGTTTTGCAAGATGAAGCGGAGGCAATTCTTTCTTTAAAAAGTTATATTAACGAAGATTTTGAAGCGTGCGTCGAGGCGGTATTGTTCTCAAAAGGGAGATTGATTATAACTGGTATAGGAAAAAGTGCAATTATTGGTCAAAAAATAGTTGCAACCCTAAATTCGACGGGTACGCCAGCAATTTTTATGCACGCCGCCGATGCCATTCATGGCGATTTGGGCATGATGCAAGACGACGATATTGTACTTTGTATCTCGAAAAGTGGCGATACGCCCGAAATCAAGGTTTTAGTGCCATTGCTGAAAAGATACGGCAATCAATTAATAGCAATGGTGAGTAATATTGATTCATATTTGGCCAAAAATGCTGATTTTGTGCTGAATGCCCACGTTGAGCGTGAAGCTTGTCCGCTCAATCTTGCTCCAACGACTTCTACGACCGTTGCTTTAGCTTTGGGCGATGCTTTGGCGATGTGCCTGCTCGAAGCCCGTGATTTTACGAGTCGGGATTTTGCAAAATATCATCCTGGTGGCAGTTTGGGTAAAAAATTGTATTTGAAAGTAAGAGATATTTTTCCGCATAATGAAATACCTAAAGTTTCGGAAGATGCTGATATTCAGACAGTTATTTTAGAAATGACCTCAAAACGACTCGGTGCAACGGCCGTTGTGGGCAAAAACGATGAACTTTTGGGAATCGTGACGGATGGAGATTTAAGAAGGATGTTGAAGCGGGTTGCTGCATTTGACCAAAAAGATTTTTCTACGTTGCAAGCAAAAGATATTATGAATGCCACACCAAAAGCAGTTTCTCCCGAAGAATACGCCGCCAGTGCTTTGGCAATTATGCAAGAAAAAAGTATTACGCAATTGGTAGTGGTAGAAGATAACCGCCTGTTAGGTTTTGTACATCTGCACGATTTGCTGAAAGAGGGCTTGGCGTAAGGTTTTTTGATAGTAATAGTGAGAATTTATACTATATTTTAGGGATTTGGTACGAAATAAGTTCTATATTGTTCAAATTTTATATTCACATCAATCCATTTATTTTATGACCGAAAACTTACCTGACGAAACTTCTCTTGCTGCTGCTGCTGACGACTCGCAAGCCGCACAACCGATTGAAAACAACACAAGTTTCGAGCCTTCAACTCTTACCGCAACGCCAATTGAAGAGAACACACAAGAAGCCCAGCCTCCGATTGAACCGCCAACGGTAGCTCCAATTACTACAAAACCCATTTACCACGCTCCGTGGCGTTTGTCGTTTCACGGCGAAGGCTCAAAGTACTTTGTGATTCGCCTCATTAATGCCATTTTGCAGGTTGTTACCTTCAATTTTTATTATCCGTGGGCAAAAGCTGCCAAACTTGATTATCTATACGAACAGACTGAGTTTGCGGGAAGTCGTTTTAAATTTCACGGTACGGGAAAAGAAATGTTTATCGGTTACCTGAAAATGCTTTTGATTGTGGCGGTCATCTATGGCGGATTTTATTGGTCAACGGCCAATCAGCAAGCAGTTTTAGGTTTTCTGATTTTATATGGTGGATTAATTTTGGTTTATCCGTTGGCGATTCACGGCACGGCCAAATATCGTCTTTCACGCACTTCATGGCGAGGAATTTTCTTTGGTTATCGTGGCGAATTGGGCGAACTTTTTGCTAAATTCTTCATCGGAATCCTGATTTCATTGTTTACGCTTGGAATTTATTGGTCGTGGGTTGAAGTTGATTTGCGTAAATATGTAACAAAAAATATCCGTTTCGGAAGCGTCGAGTTTGATTTTGTGGGAAAAGGGATAGACTTATTTTTGATTAAGCTCAAATACGTGATTTTTGCATTTGTGGCTATTATTTTCGGCGTAGTTTTGGTTGTAATGTTTGGTGTAGTTTCGGGAAGTGAATTCAGTAAAATTGGAATTCAAAGCCTCAATCCTTCTATTGGTTTTATTTTCTTTGGTATTATTGCTTATTTATTGCTCATCGCAATTATTGGTTCAATTGCCTTGATGCGTCAGCGAGAAATATTTCAGTATTATGCTGATAATACTTTTTTATGGCAAAATGAGCAGTGGCACGGCGTGAAACTCAATATGTCGTTTATGGATTTATTGGTACTTAGTATTACAAATATGCTGCTCATTATTTTTACATTTGGTATCGCCACGCCTTTTGTCGAAATCCGAACTTTACATTTTATAATGCCTCGTTTGGAAATAGCTGGCTCGTTTGACCCTGATTCATTGACTCAAACCGAAAGCGATTACCGTGATGCAATGGGCGAAGATGTTGGCGATTGGCTGGATATTGATTTGGCGTAAACCCCTAACCCCTAAAGGGGAATATAAAATATATATGGAAGTAATATATTACGATGGTAAAACCAGCCAGCCTTATGATGCTCAAGTGAGTATTTTGGGTAATTTGTTGACAATTAGTTACGAAAATGGACAAGTTGTGTGGGCTATTTCTCAGATTGATTATAGTTCGTTTACGGGTAAAGGAAAAACCATGCTAAAATACGGCGAGTTTCCGCACCAATACCTTGAATTTCCGATTGATTCTCCACTTTTTGCCGTTTTAGAAAATCATTTACCCAAACGCCGAGAGGGTTTTTGGGCATTTGCCAATGAGTTGGCTGGTGCGGGTTTTCGTGGTGTTTTGATTACGATTGCTATTTTTGGAGCAATTACCGTAGGTTTTTACTTTTTATTGCTGCCAAAAATTGCCGAATACGCTGCTTCACAAATTCCGATGGAAGCTGAAATTGAACTCGGAAAACAGTTTTACGACAGTTTCGTAGGCGAAATGGAAATTGACCAAGAACGAACAGAACAGTTACAGAAATTTGCCAAAAAGCTGGACTTCCAAACCAAATACCCGCTCAAATTTACGGTCGTAAAAGACAAACAAGTTAATGCTTTTGCACTTCCAGGTGGAAATGTCGTCGTTTTTGATGCCATTTTGAAGAAAATGAAAACGCCCGAAGAATTGGCGGCTTTGCTTTCGCACGAAGTGACGCACGTAAAAGAACGCCATTCGCTCAAGGGTTTGGCAAGAGGTCTGGCTGGTTCAATGGTCATATCGGTTGTGGTGGGCGATATGAACGCCATCGGTAATATTTTGGTGAGTCAAGCCAGCAATATTTATGAATTGGGTTTTACGAGAGACATGGAAAAAGAAGCCGATTTGGAAGGTCTCGAAATCATGTACCATAATAAACTCGACCCAAGAGGCATGATAAATTTGATGGAACGCTTACACGAGGAAGAAAAGAAATACGGTGTCGATAAAATGCCAACTTATCTTAACTCTCACCCAATGACCAAAGAACGCATTGATTATATTTCAAAAGAATCAAAAGGGCATTTGGGGCAAAAAAACGCTGATTTAGAAGAGATTTGGAAGAAAATTTCAGAGAAATGATTTCGGCCTTCGACTTCGCTCAGGCACCGAAATAAAAGAAGGTAGTTGAGCAAAGTCGAAACCAACTTCCGAAATAAAAATGCTGCCTGAGCGAAGTCGAAGGCAGCATTTTTTATTTATTCAAATCTTTTTCATCACTTTTACCAGTATTTTTGCGATAACTGCATTGCCTTTATCGGCAGGGTGCAGGCCATCGTAAGTCATATTGATTGCTTCAGTAGGGTAGGGATATTCGTCAGTTTCGGGGTTGAAAGGCACATCAACGTAATCAGGATATTTAAAATTTTTGTACTCGCCCGTTTTTGGGTTTTTCAATCGCTTGAAGTTGACCATATTTTTTTGTGTAATCCTACTTTTATTGAAAAGGTCAATCACAGGAATGTTTTCTACTTTGGCGATATTGACCACTGCTTCGGCAAATTGTGCCAAATTTTGGTCATTTTTAGGTTTATACGAGCCGAAAGCATTATTTTTGGCGTTGGCGATATACACAAAATCGCCACGTTGGAGAGGTGTAATCAAGATAATTTTGGCATTGGGGTTCAGGTTTTTTAGTTTATCAATAATAATTCTGAATGAGCCATAAACCGTATTATTGCCAGAATTATTCTGATAATCTTCGAGTTTGCCAAGTGGACGACCTCGCCACCAATCGTTTGTGCCGAGAAATACTGAATAAACATCGGCCGAAACTAAGCCAAGTTCGTTGATTTTTTCCGCAATTCCGCCCGAAGTCCAGCCGTTATGCCCTTGATTGATGACTTTTATGTGCGGGAGTTTTTCCGTAACCAAAGTCATGTAGCCCTTTGTTACTCGGTTGCCAGTTTGTTCGGGGTGGTCGTTGAGATACGTAATCGAGTCGCCGATAGCAACCCAAGTGATTTCTTTTGATTTGAAAGATAAAAAGCCGACAAGAATCAGGCTGAAAAAGAGTATTTTTTTC
>JBKBSS010000378.1:0-2838 GCA_046291385.1 Emticicia sp.
CTGGCAAACCGAAGAAGTTAGTACGTCCACGGTTTTCTTTGATAGCTGGCGGAAGTGCAGCTTTTGTTTCAAAAATATTGGTTGGGCCAGCACCTTCAATATCGCTTGAACGTCCCCAGAAATTCCATGCAAAATAACGCCAGTACATATAACCCATCTGACGTTTCATCATATAACCGATATTGGTGAAAAGCGTTGGTTTTTGGTCTTGAGCAAGTCCCATTTCTTGGCGATAAATCTGTTGATGACCACCATCGCTACTCCACATACGTGGCAAAAGGCTTTCGCTATTTGGCCCCCAGATGTAAGTCGGTTTGTAGTCATACACATCGTAGCTGTTCTTACCCATTTTGTAAATAGGCTCACCATTTTCGATTGATTCGAGTTTTCCTGTGAAAACTGGGCCGTAAAGTAGCGGACGGCTACCGTATTGCTCACGCTTCAAGTACGAAACGTAGTTCAGAACATTGCTCGGATTATTCTCGTTGATTGGCGGATTGTAGTTTGAACGAATCAGAGCGATTGTGTAAGAAGAATAGCCAATCAAAACAAAAGCGAACGAAATCAAGGCTGTATTGGCAATGACCATTCCTCTTTTTTGCGTATAAAAAATTCCGTAAGCAAGTCCACCAACGAGTAAGATTACGAAGAAAATAATACCCGAACTAAACGGCATTCCGAAGGTATTAACGAAGAGTTTTTCAAACGTAAAACCTAAAGATGGGAAACCCGTGATAACACCAGTATTTACAACGCCCAAAACTAATAAACCTACTAAGAAAGCAATGATACCCCCTTTCCAAGTGATTTTCTTGGCTTTTTTGTAATAATATACTAAGCCGAGAGCTGGAATCGTAACGAGGTTGAGTAAGTGAACGCCGATAGAAAGACCCACTAAATAAGCAGTAAATATCAAGAAACGGTTGGCTTTTGCCTCGTCTTCGATGTTTTCCCAACGAAAAGCCGCCCAAATTACGATTGCCGTAAAGAACGATGACATTCCATAAACCTCAGCTTCAACCGCCGAAAACCAGAAAGAATCAGAAAAAGCATACACTAAAGAACCAACGGCACTTGCACCAAGCACCAAAATAATTTCGGTTGTGTTGAGGTCGTCGCCTTTTTTGCCAAAAACTTTACGAGCCAAAAGCGAGATTGTCCAAAACATAAATAGGATAGTAAACGCCGAAGCAATCACCGAAACCATATTTACCATCAGAGCCACTTTCGTAACATCGCCACCCGCAAGGAGTGAAGCCATTCGGCCGATAAGCAAGAAAAGAGGAGCCCCAGCAGGGTGTGGAACTTGTAGTTTGTAAGAACAAGCGATGAACTCGCCGCAGTCCCAAAAACTGGCGGTTGGCTCAACGGTGAGCGTATAAGTAAGGAGTGCAATGGCAAAAATCGCCCATCCGACGATATTGTTTAGCCTTGTGAAATTGTTCATTTTTTGAGATTAGTGAATAAATATTCTCTTGATGACCCAAAATTAGGGAATTTGCAGGATAATCAGGCAGAAAAGAAACTTAAATTATCTTAAAATAAGGAAAAATGATGAAAATGCAAGTATAAAATTGGACATTCTAAATAGACTGTTGACTAAATAGTTTTAACTTCGTAGAACAATTTTTCAAATTGTTCCTCGTGTCGCAGCAAATAATTTGAAAAATTGTTCTACACCCAAAAAATCTCACAATTTTTGATTTTGCATAAATTTCCGAATGCCAAAAATTAATAATAAACCAAAGACCAAATATAGTGCCGATGTTGCACTGATTGAAGCACTCATGCCATATTTTGTACTGGCGTAAGCAATGGCAATCGGGGCGATTCCGCCACCAAACCAACCAATTGAGTTCATAAAACCAACGGCGGTTGCACGGTTTTTGGGTTTCACGACATCGTGCAGCGATGCCCAAATATTGGCATCATACAGCCCTTTGAAGTAGCCAAAGCCGATGAGGGCAAGAATCAAAATTGGTATCGAGAGTGTCCAACCTGCCAGAAAAATAAACGGTACGCCCATCATCAAACCAATACTTTGAGCCATCATGCGGCCGCCTCGGTAGGTTTTTACTAATTTATCAGCTAAAAATCCGCCCGAAATAACACCTAAAACCGAAGCCATTTGTAAGTAGAAGGTAGCATTTAGCCCCGCCATAGAAAGGCTCATATTGAATTTATTGTAAAGAAATGAAGGCATCCAAGTCAAGAAAATACTGGCTACAAAATTTGCTCCTACAAAAACCGCCACCAACACCCAAACCATTGGTTGTTTGAAAACTTGCTTGATGCTGTCAAAAATGTTGCCTTGTTTCAAGTCAAGCAATACGTGCGAACAGTCTTCAATCTCTTCATGTACTTCGGCTTGCCCACGAACGGGTTCTTTCAGAAAACCCAGTAAAACAACGCCCAAAAGCACGCCAAGTCCACCAAAAAGGTAAAAACTTGTGTGCCAACCGTAATATTGCCCCATAAAACCAGCAACTGTTCCGCCCGCAATCGTGCCTGCATAAACGCTTGATTGGTGAAACGACATGGCTTTCGAGCGAGTTTCGCTGCTATGATAATCGCTCAGAAGCGACATTGATGCAGGAAAATAAAATGCTTCGCCAAAACCTTCTAAGGCTCGGCAAATAACTAAATGAACATAGTTGGTAGAAAGAGCAGTTCCGATTGTGACGAGCGACCAAAAGATAAGACCACCAATGATGAGGGTTTTGCGTTGAAATCTATCGCCAACAATGCCCGCAATTGCTCCAAAACCAGCATAAACCCACATAAATGCTGCTCCAACGATGCCGAGCTGAATATCGCTCAAACCCATTTCTTGTTTCA
>JBKBSS010000379.1:0-2838 GCA_046291385.1 Emticicia sp.
AATGTAATAATACGTTGGCATCATCATCAAGTTGGCGACCTTCTACAAAAGTTGAAACATCCGCACAGAGTTCGGTGATTTTTAGGCCAGTTACATACTCAGCCAAGTTTTCGGCGTGCGTACCAATATCACCCACCGCTCCTGCAATCCCCGAACGCTTAGGGTCAGTACGCCATTCTGCTTGTTTATTCGTGCCTTTTTGTTCTTCAGGAAATGATAACCAGCCTTGTGGATATTCAACCAAAACCTTACGAATATTTCCGATAGCACCTGCCTGAATCATGGCACGGGCTTGTTTTATCATCGGATAGCCCGTGTAGTTGTGCGTAAGAGCAAATGTCAAACCTGTTTTTTCGATAATATCTTTCAGTTTTCGAGCTTCCGAAAGCGTGAAAGTTACAGGTTTATCACAAATCACATGGAAGCCATTTTCTAAGGCCATTTTTGCGGGAGCAAAGTGCATGTGGTTGGGCGTGACGATAGAAATAGCGTCCATGCGGTCTTTGCGACGCTTTTCTTTTTGAATCATTTCTTTGAAATCGCCGTAGCAACGAGCGGGGTCAAGCATTAAATCTTCACCCGAAGCCTTTGATTTTTCTGGGGTAGAACTAAATGCTCCGCCTACTAATTCGATTTCGCCATCAATGGCAGCCGCAATTCGATGAACACCCCCAATGAATGCTCCTCGACCACCGCCAACCATACCTATTCGGATTTTACGAGCCATAGTTTGAATAATGATTAATTTTTAATGATTAATGTTGAATGTGTTTCTATACAGTAAACTTTTAACTTACTCTAAGTTTTACTGCCGTTGTCCCAATCGATTGCTACTAATAGATACCTTCGGAGGGAGTAAAATTATAGAAAGTTTATTCACTGAGTATTTCTATGTAGCAATTTACATAAAACCACAGATTCTTGTCAATTGCGTTGTCAAATTTCTGAAAAAGTGTCGAATCAACAATTAAAAATAAGATTTTCTTTTGGGAAAATGTAAAATAACCTATTTTTACGGTTCAAATTATTCAAAACCCTTAAACCCTTTTAAAACTATGGTAAATCAGAACCGTCTTTTTTTGGGAAGTTGTTTTGCTCTCATCACAACAGCTTTCTCTTTTAGTATTCGTGCGGGAATTCTTCCGCAATTAGCAACAGATTTTAGTTTAACAGCCGAGCAGCTTGGTTTCATCAACTCAATGTGGTTTCTGGGCTTCCCGATTGCCATGATTGTTGGTGGACTCGTCTATCATTCAGTTGGCCCGAAAAAAATCATGATGATTGCCTTCGTATGTCACGCTCTCGGTATTCTTCTCACAATTTACTCTGGTGGTTACACAGGTCTTTTAATTTCAACATTCTTGATAGGTATCGGAAACGGCTGTACAGAAGCCGCTTGTAATCCGATGATTGCTGATGCTTATTCTGGCTCACAAATGAGCAAAATGTTAAACCGTTTTCACATGTGGTTTCCAGGCGGAATTGTGGTAGGTAGTTTACTATCTAAATTTATGACGGATGGAGGATTAGGATGGCAGCCACAAATTTGGTTGATTTTAGTGCCAACATTAATATATGCTTATTTATTTTGGGGACAAGAGTTTCCGAAACCTAAAACTGAAGGCGTAACTTCAATCGGCGAAAACCTAAAAGCAATGGCTACGCCTTTGTATATTTTTATGTTTGCTTGTATGGCTCTTACGGCTATCACAGAGTTTGGCCCGCAACAATGGACAGGCTTAATTATGAGTAAATCAGGGGCAAGTCCGATGATTATCTTGGCATTAGTAACTGGTTTGATGGCTGTGATTAGATACTTTGCAGGCCCAATCGTTGAGAAATTTGACCAAACTGGAGTTTTACTTGGCTCGGCAGTATTGGCAGCTATCGGTATTTATTTATTTAGTACACAAACAGGCACAATGGCTTACGTTGCAGCGATATTCTTTGCGATGGGCGTTGCGTTATTCTGGCCAAATATGGTTGGTTTTATTGCCGAAAAAGTGCCTTTGAGTGGTGCACTGGGAATGTCAATTATTGGTGGTGTAGGTATGTTTTCTACCTCAATTTTCCAACCAATTATCGGTCGCTGGATTGATTCTTCAAAAGCTGAACAAGAAGCACTTGGTAAAGTTGGTGACGAAATGGAACTGGCCGCTGGACAAGCTACGCTTAGTACAATGATTATTTTTCCAGTAGTTCTGATTGTGGCTTTCACAATCTTGTTTTTCTGGCAAAAAAGAAAACCAGTTCAGGCATAATGTAGGACAGGTTTTCAACAAAAGATATAATTCAATTATCAAAAGCCTTGCTAAATACTTAGCGAGGCTTTTTGATACAGAAAATCCCTTATCTCAAGCGAAATAAGGGATAAGAATTAAATTACTAACTTTCTCTATTAATTACGATGCTTGTTGACTACGATGTAAGAAATATCGTTGACCTATCTGAGTCATATCAATTTCAATACAAATAAAAATATTTTTTTGTTAATTACATAGAGTTTTCAAAAAAAATATCTATATATTGATTATAGGTAAATAAATAATTAATCATTTGAAAGTTTTGTGTTAAATTTGAGAAAATTAGGCTTAAATAAAATTTTAATATAAATTGATGATAAAAATATCAACTCCAGGACGTATCTGTCTTTTTGGGGAACATCAGGATTATCTCGGTTTACCCGTGATTGCAGCGGCAATTTCTCGTAGAGTTGATATGTCGGGTGAGCATCGTACCGATGAACAAATCATTATTCATCTGCCCGATATTAATTCGGAACTGCTCATGGAAATTTCCGCTACTCGGATGCCATATCAGCAGAAAAGAGATTATTTC
>JBKBSS010000380.1:0-2318 GCA_046291385.1 Emticicia sp.
AGGAAGTGGTGTTACACCGATGATGTCGATTGCAAAATCGGTTTTAAAAATGGAATCAAATTCTCGTGTAACGCTCATTTATGGTAATCGCCGAGAAGATTCAATTATTTTTAATCATAAACTCCAAGAACTCGAAGCCCAATATGGCAAACGTTTGGGAGTGCATCATTTATTGAGCAATCCTTCTGATTTGTGGGTTGGGCATAAGGGCAGAATTAGTCAAGGAATAGCCGTTCGCTTGATGAAAGAAGCCGACACTGATTTTGCGAAAGACAATTTTTATCTTTGCGGTCCAGCGGGAATGATGGAAGATGTGATAGCCGCTTTGGGAATTTATAATGTATCGAAAGACCGCATTCACAAAGAAAACTTTCATACAGTAATGGTTGAGGGCGATGCCGAAGAAACGGATGATTCGCTACAAACGCAAACTGTAAAAGTAAAATACAACGGCGACGAATATGAGTTTGATGTAAAACCTCACCAAACGATTTTGGAAGCGGCTCTTGACTTAGATATTGATTTGCCGTATTCGTGCCAAGCAGGAATGTGTACGGCCTGTATGGGAACTTGCACCGAAGGAAAAGTAAAAATGGATGAGGAAGATGGTTTAACCGAAAAAGAACTCAAGCGAGGCGTAATGCTTACTTGTGTTGCTCACCCGATTACGAAAGGTGTAGTGATTGAGATTGATTAAGAAGAATTACTAAAAATATTTTTTATGCCATAAATTGCTTTAAAAGAGTGATTTATGGCTTTTTTATTTTCTTGGTTTTCTCAAAACCTCAAAATTTCTTTTTATTATTGCAGTATAAATTTAGCTATAAAATGACAGCAACAACACTACAAAAGCATGTAAGGTATGTAACTGATGCCAAAGGCAAGGCTACGGATATAATTATTAGCTTAAAAAACAAGGAAGTGAGAGAGTACATCGAAGATTTAATGGATACCCAAGAAGCTATGGCAAGAGATGATGGACAAGGAATTCCATGGGAGGAGGCAGTTAAACATCTGTACGATAAAATAGATGAAAAATTATGAGTTATCGAATAATTATTCACCCAAAAGCTCTAAAAGAGATTCAAGCATTAGCACGTGTAGAAATTGATAGAGCGAAGCAAAAAATATATGATTTAGCCGAAAATCCTTATCCTGCGGGCTATAAAAAACTTTCAGGATTTAAGAGCGATAGAACAACAATCAAACAATGTTACAGAATCCGAGTGGGAGATTATAGAGTGATATACACCATTGAGCAAGAAATAATAACCATCACTATCGTACAAGTCAAAAAGCGTGGGGATATTTATTGAATAATCTCGGAAAGAATTAGTTTTTTAACTGGTCGGTTCTGAGAAAGTTTTCATTTTAAGCCATAAATTCGTTACTTTTGTAATAATCTGTGGCTTTTTTGTTCGTTATACTCCCAAAATTTAAAATTACTTCCGTGCTTTTTAAACATAAAAAAATACTTTTGCTGGCTATTATTTGTAGCTTTTTTGGTTTACTGACTTCGTTTATTTTACCGCAGAAAACTCCGCCCGATTACCTTGCTCGACAAGAACGCTGGGCTGATAGTTTGCTTTCAACCATGAGTGTAGAAGAAAAGATTGGGCAGTTATTTATGATTGCCACTTTCTCGAATCGTACTGAAACTTATTACCAACAGGTTGAAAATAATATTGCAACTTATCATATTGGCGGACTGATTTTTTTTCAAGGTGGGCCATATCGTCAGGCACGTTTGACGAATCGTTATCAACAAATTTCACGCATTCCGATGATGATTGGCATTGATGCAGAATGGGGGCTGGGTATGCGTTTGGATAGTTGTATTGAGTTTCCGAAACAAATAACACTCGGTGCGATTCAAGATAATAGTTATGTCGAAAAATTTGGCGAAGAAGTAGGCCGACAATGTAAGCGTTTGGGTATTCATATCAATTTTGCACCGTCGGTTGATGTTAATACAAACCCTAAAAACCCAATTATCAATTATCGTTCGTTTGGTGAATCGCAGATTAATGTTGCCGAAAAAGGAGCAATGTATATCAAAGGAATGAAAAAATACAATGTCATGGGGAGTGCTAAACATTTTCCTGGACATGGCGATACCGACCAAGATTCTCACCGAACTTTGCCGTGGGTGAGCCAATCAATTGATAGATTGAATGAAGTTGAACTTTATCCCTTCCGCCGACTCATTGCCGATAGTGTGGCAAGCATCATGACTGCTCATTTATTCGTGCCAGCTCTTGAGCCTCGTACCAATACTCCGACCTCCATTTCTCGCAAAATTGTTACCGAAATCATTA
>JBKBSS010000380.1:2328-2836 GCA_046291385.1 Emticicia sp.
AAAAATGGGTTTTGAAGGCTTAACCGTGACCGATGCCCTCAATATGCGAGGAATTACGGCAGGTTTACAAGCGGGCGAACCCGAATTACTGGCTTTCTTGGCAGGAAATGATATTTTATTACAATCTGGCAATCTTCCTGCGGCATTTAATCGACTAAAAACAGCCGTAGAAAGTGGACAAATACCGATAGCCGAACTGGATGCTCGTGTAAAGAAAATCTTGAAAGCTAAATTTTGGGCGGGGTTGAATGACTATAAACCTATCGAAATGGCAGGTTTGGGCAGTGATTTAAACAGCAAAAAAGCCAATGATTTAAAAGCAGAATTATTTGAGCAGGCTGTTACAATCATCAAAAACCAAGATAATTTATTGCCTTTCGTCAATCTTGATACTACAACTTTTGCATCGGTGGCAATCAGTGCCGAATCGGGCAATGAATTTCAGAAAATGCTGAGTCAATACGCCAATTTTAGGCATATTGCCGTGCCTTTTAAACCTGCGGCCGAT
>JBKBSS010000381.1:0-2829 GCA_046291385.1 Emticicia sp.
ATTGTATTTTTTTAACTCCAAACGTCCTGTTGTATTCTTACGGTTTTTTGTCGTTACGTAACGAGACATACCTGCAACACCGCTTGTTTTTTGTACAGTACATTCTAAAATTACTTGTACACGATTGCCTTTCTTAGCCATTGTTTTATCTATTTAATGAATTGACTTTTATTGATAAGCAATCAAATCAAGCCAAAAGTGGTATTTTTTAAAATAAAAATCTTTTTAAAATGCAATTACTTTTGAGCTAATCGCTTGAGTGCCTTGCATTTGGGGTTGCAAAGATACGAAATTGTGTTTTGTTTTTCAAAAATCTTTCAAAAGTTTTTTGATTAATTATTAGATTTATCATCGTGAAGCACCAAACACGCCGTTTCGGTGGTTTTGGGAGTTAATTTAAAACCCATTTTTTGGATACTTTCCTGCACTTTCGATACTTCTTTCGGAAAATCGGCCACCCAAACGATACTTGTATCTGCCGTTTCGCTCTCATTGACTACTGGCATATCTACCACTTTGGTATCCCAAAGTAGCTTCAAGAAGTCTTTTAGTGGCATATCCATTCCTACGTTGCTGGTAGTTATGGTCGTATCTTTATTGGTTGAAAGAGCATATACTTTGCGGGTACGGTTTTCGTTTTTTGCTTTTAGTCCAAAAATATCTTCCAGATTTTTCATGCCTATCTCTCCCAAACGATGCTTCATTGTTTCTGGAACTTTGATGGTCAGACAATACTGTTGTTTTTCCTCTAATAGATATTTAGTTTGTTCCGAAACTTCCAAACACGCCCTATCATTCGGATTGGGGCGAGTAGTTTGGTAAAGCACTTGGTACATCAGCGGTACGGTGCAATTGATAAACTCATACTCAAAATCTGATTTTTTATTAATTTGCGACTGGATACCTTCTTTTAGTGCCGAAACTGCCACTTTATAGAAACTTTTATCTTCGGCTTGTGTTATGGTCATGGCCGTAGCGTTGTCAGTTTTAGAGGCAAACTCGGCTTTGGTTTTTACGGCCAAAATTGCTCCACTTTTTGCCAAATAAATCACTTCTTCGGTCACTTCTTCGGGCGATGTGATAGCTTTAATATAGCCTTGTGGGTCGATAATAATTGTGTGTGGCATCAGTTGATGATAAAATAACTGATTGATAAATTTATTGGCATCAATTGCAATGGGCATCGAAGTTGGGCGTTTTTTTAGGAAATTTACCACTTTCCAACGCTCTTCATCGGTTACGTTGATTACTTCTAAATCGTTCGGAAATTTTTTATGCAAAGTTGCCAAATGGTCCATTGCGGGGAAACATGGCCCGCAGAATGTTGCCCAAAATTCCAAAATGACTACTTTTCCTCGATAGTCTTTGATGTTTTTCTTGACTGTTCCTTCTTTTGTAAGAATATTTATATCGAAATCAGGGACTAATGAGCCTAACTGAACTGATTCTGAAACCGCTCCTTCTTGTGCGTAAGTATGCAGAGCTAATGCACACACAATACTGACGATGGTTAAAAACTTTTTCATTATATTTCGATATGATTAAAATCTATGCAAAATTACGCCTTTATTCGGAGCTTTTACAAAAAGTAACCGCTGGTTTTGTGCTAAAATTATTAAAAATAGCTTATTTCTACGCTAATTTTGAACAAAAATGTTGTCATGGAGTAAAAATCGGTCTTCTTGAAAACCAACTTATCAATCCAGATATTTTTATGTACGCATACTATTTTTCGAGAAATTTGGATTAATTTCGCCATTATCTATCAACTAAAAAACCAAGATGAAAAATACACAAGTAAACCTTATTGCCCGTCCAATTGGAACTCCAACGGCCGAATGTTGGGAAATTGTAGAAACCGAAACGCCCGAATTGACTGAAAATCAAGTGCTTATTCAGACCCAATATTTATCAATTGACCCAGCAATGCGTGGTTGGATGAATGAGGGAAAATCATATATCAGACCCGTAAAAATTGGGGAAGTGATGCGTGCTTTGGGTGCGGGTGTTGTGGTGGAATCGAAACACGCTGATTTTAGGGCGGGTGATTTTGTGACGGCAGGAATTGGCGTGCAAGAATATGCAGTTTTGGATGGAAAAGATGCAGTAAAAGTTGACCCAAATTTTATTCCTTTGCCAGCATATCTTGGCACTTTGGGAATGTCGGGCTTAACGGGATATTTTGGTTTATTGGATACAGGTCAGCCAAAAGAAGGCGAAACTGTGGTGGTTTCGGGAGCGGCAGGTGCAGTTGGAAGTGTAGTTGGACAAATCGCTAAAATAAAAGGCTGTCGAGTGGTAGGAATTGCGGGCGGAGCTGATAAATGTAAATACGTAGTGGAGGAATTGGGCTTTGATGCTTGCGTTGATTATAAAGCGGGCGATTTGAGAAAACAACTCAAAGAGGCTTGTCCAGCGGGTGTTGATGTTTATTTTGATAATGTTGGTGGTGAAATTTTGGACACGGTTTTGGGCTTGATTAATCTCCGTGCAAGAATCGTAATTTGTGGAGCGATTTCGCAATACAATGCTACCGAAAAGCCAGTCGGGCCGAGTAATTATTTAGCTCTTTTGGTCAATCGTGCAAGAATGGAAGGAATTGTGGTTTTTGATAATGCCGCCAATTACGGAAAAGCCGTGAAAGAAATGGCTGGTTGGATTGCTCAAGGCAAGCTTAACTCAAAGGTTTACGTGGCCGAAGGTGGCGTTAGAGCTTTTCCCGATACGTTGATGAAATTATTTAAAGGAGAAAATACAGGTAAATTAGTTTTGAAAGTTTCTTAATGAGTCCACAGTCAACGGCGGAATGTCGCCCAGACGACTGTCCAC
>JBKBSS010000382.1:0-2811 GCA_046291385.1 Emticicia sp.
GTAAAATTAAATAAAGCTCCAAAAATTGCCGTTTATTCGCCCAAAACTACCCAACCGTGGGACGATGCCGTTACGCTGGTGCTTACTTATGCAGAAATTCCTTACGATAAAATTTTCGATGAAGAAGTTTTAGAAAATAAACTACCTGAATATGATTGGCTTCACCTTCACCATGAAGACTTTACTGGTCAATTCGGAAAATTCTTGCGTATGCGTGGACAGGCGTGGTACCAAGAACAAAAACAAGAAGCCGAAACAATTGCCAAGAAGTTTGGCTATACTAAAATTCCCGATTTAAAGTTAGGCGTTTCAAGAAAAATCAGAGATTTTGTTTTTGGTGGTGGTTATATGTTTGCGATGTGTAATGCAACTGATACTTTCGATATTGCTCTGTCAGCCGATGGTGTTGATATTGTAGAAGCTCCTTACGACGGCGACGGTGCCGACCCAAACGCTGAAAGTAAACTTAAATACGAAAATTGTTTTGCTTTCAAAGACTTCAAATTGATTACAAATCCGTATGAAATGGAATTTTCAAGCATTGATAGTCAACAAGAAGAACGTGGTGTGACCGAAAATAATGACTATTTTTCATTATTCCAATTTTCGGCAAAGTGGGACCCGATTCCGACAATGCTCACACAAAACCACACAAATTTGATAAAAGGTTTCATGGGACAAACTACTGCTTTCAAGAAACAATACATCAGACCTGACGTGATTACACTGGCAGAAAATCGTTCGATTGGCGAAGCCCGTTATATTCACGGAACAGCAGGAAAAGGTTTCTGGACTTTCTACGGTGGCCACGACCCCGAAGATTATCAGCATTATGTAGGCGAAGAACCAACAGATTTGAATCTTCACCCAAACTCGGCTGGTTATCGTTTGATTTTAAATAATGTACTTTTCCCAGCGGCAAAGAAGAAAAAATTAAAGACCTAAAAACTCCAAATAAAAAAGTACCCGCCTCACTTTGTTAATCGAAGTGGGGCTTTTTTCTATAATTTAATTTACCTGATAATGAAAAGATTAATTTTGTAGATGCCTACGGATAAAAATTAACCATACAAATAAAAGAAGCCCTACTCAAAATTTGAATAGGGCTTCTTTTATTTGTAATCTATCTTGAGATTTTATTTACATTTACCTTCACCGCCTTCTGTGCAACAACGGTTATAATTTTTACTCAACGACTTATATTGTGATTCTGTCAGATTAACATACAATTTATTGTAATCACCAAGCGATACATCTTGCTTAGTAAAATTATAAGTCATTTTCACAGGAACATTAATATTTTGGTCAGCAAGAGAAGCACCGTCCTTAGAGCAAACTCTCAAGATTTTTGATAAATCGCTACCACCAGAAGTTGTAAATTCATAAGCAGATTTTACTGGTACTTGGAAACTACCGAGGCATAAATATTTCTCAGGCATTTCACCTTTATCCAACTTACCTGTTTTCTTATAAACACCAATGATTGTTACGTCATTATTCATACTTTTCACGCTACCATCTTTAATTTCAGTTTTGCCTAAGAAATTAATTTTTTGGTCAGCACATTTAGTTTCACCCGAACCAAAAGAACCTAACGCAGTTTCAGTAGCGGTGCTTGCTGTCACTTTTTTAGGAGCTACTTCGATATTTGGTGTAGCAGTCGTAAGTACACTAACCTCTTTATATGCTTTACTCAATGCTTTATATTGAACATCCGTAACATTCAAATACAATTTTTCTCCATCACCCACACTCACATCGTTTCTTGTGATTTTGTAGTTTAAGTTCATCGGCAATGTAAGGTTCATTGGTGCAGGTGCTGCACTTCCTTCCATACAAACCTCAACTGTTTTTGAATATTGAGTTTCACTTTTTACATTAAAATCATAAGTAGAACGAACCGCAACTGGATAAGAACCCAAAAGCAAGCCTTTTGAACCTTTTGATGTAGTATTTACTGCAACAACCTCCATCGTTTTGCTTGTATTCACCACATCTCCGCTACTGATTTGTCCACTACCCGTAATATTGATAGTTTGAGTTTTGCAAATCATTATAGGTGCAATTACAACTGGAGTTGTAACAGGCGGCTTGTATAGCGAAATTGGAGTTGGATATTTTGACGGAACGTAGAAAACGTTACCACATTTTTTCATGATATACAAAAAGCAATCACTACCTTTTGCATACACTTTGAAAGTTTCAAAATCATTTCCTAATCTTGACCAAGCATATTTGTGTCCACGAGAGTAGGCACCCATCCAACCGAAAGTTCCAGTAGGGATAGTTTCAGGAATAAAAGTACTACTCGAAATAGTAGGGTCATTGAATCCTTTATAGCCTAAAGCTTTGAAAAGTTTGTCAATTTCAACTCTACTATTTTTAATATTTTCTCTGTGTATAACCTTTAAGTGTTCATACGCCGAGACTGCAGTATGTTCAGGTATTTCGCCAAATTGTGGACTTGTGCCAAGAACTTTAAGCTCAACTGGCTTCTTTTTAGACGCTCCTTTGAAAACAGAATAAGGAAGTATGTCACATCGTAAGTCACGTAGCTGAGCAACTCCTACAAGAGGTAAAAGAATTGCTAAAGTTAGCACGGAAATTAGTTTAGATTTCATTTTGGTCAATTGTTAAGATTTCTGTTTGAAAAATGCTCCAATCAGGTTCTAAATTAAGTTTACAGAAATAGTATGTATTAAAATTTTGTGCCAATTTATAAAAAAAATACCTTTTGACAAGCTAAAAGTTGATAAAAATTATTGTCTATGTATTCTGAATCACCAAAAATAGACAAATTTCACTATTAAC
>JBKBSS010000383.1:0-2809 GCA_046291385.1 Emticicia sp.
TTACACGACGATGTGCGAAGAGATTTTTGGGCCAGTGCTAACAATCTATGTTTACGAGCCACAAGATTTTGAAAAAACGCTCGAATTGGTTGATGCAACTTCGCCTTACGCCCTCACGGGTGCAATTTTCTCGCAAAATAGATATGCGATTGATTTGGCCATGAAAAAACTGGTCAATTCAGCAGGTAATTTTTATATCAATGATAAACCAACGGGTGCAGTTGTTGGTCAGCAGCCATTTGGCGGAGCAAGAGCTTCGGGAACAAACGATAAAGCTGGTTCAATTTTGAATCTTTATCGTTGGGTGCAGCCACGAACAATCAAAGAAACTTTCGTTTCGCCAACTGATTATAAATATCCGTTTTTGGGCGAAGAGTAATATCTAATTTTGAATGATAGAATGAGTGAATGAGCGAATAGGTGGCTTTTCATTCACTCATTCTATCAATCAAACATTCAAAATTATTTATCAGGCATTCTGTAAGTTTTTACAAATTCTTTACCAATCTGCTGACCATTTCTGAAATTTGCTGCCCTCACGGTTGTCAGTTTATTAAATGTTTGTGGTACAAAAACAGGCGAATTTGCTGTTGGTTTCGAGAAATCAAGCGAATAACGCACTTGTGCATCACGCACGTAAGATTCGAGTTTTACTTCTACGGTTTGGCTGCTTTTGTTGGGTGCAGCGGTTTCTTTTACATCAAAAATACTTTTGGCATAATTTACGTTTAGCACATCCAATCGCTTGAAGTGAGTTTCTAATCTACGACCAAAATCTGCAAAATTCTTATTGATAGAAGGCGTCCAAGTCACTTCTGATAATGCACACGCACGTGGAAAAGTCATGTATTCGGCGTGTTCGGGCGTAGCTACGTATTCTGTCCAAAGATTTACTTGAGCTCCCAAAATGTGCTTTGTTTCTTCTGGTTTTAGCTCAGTAGGAGTTGGCTCATACGAATATACTTTTTCTAATGTCAAGAAACCGCCAATTCCGAGAGGTTCGGTTGTTGGGTGTGATTGGAAATAATCAATGTAAACGTAGGAGTTTGGTGTCATTACTACATCGTGTTTTTGTTTAGCCGCTTCAATTCCGCCTTGCACACCTCGCCACGACATTACCGTTGCATTTGGCGAAAGTCCACCTTCCAGAATTTCGTCCCAACCCATTAGTTTTCTGCCTTTTGAAGTCAGGAATTTATCAATTCGCTTAATAAAATAACTTTGAAGTTCGTGTTCATCTTTCAAACCTTGAGTTTTCATTAAATCCTGACAAAATTTGCTTCTCTGCCACGTAATTTTCGGACATTCATCGCCGCCAATATGGATATATTTACTCGGAAAAAGCTCCATCACTTCGGTCAGCACATCTTCGATAAACTTGAAAGTTTTTTCAGTCGGGCAGTAAACGTCTTCGATTACCCCCCAAACTTTTGCAACGCCATAAGGGCCACCCGTACAACCCAATTCAGGATAAGCTGCCAAAGCCGCCAAAGCATGACCAGGCATTTCTATTTCAGGAATAATCGTCACGTATCGGTCTTGGGCATATTTTACAAGCTCTCTGATTTCATCTTGTGTATAAAAACCTCCGTGTGGTTTTCCATCAAATTTAAGCGGTTGATTATAATTCATTCTACCTTCAATCGTTTCAGAACGCACCGAACCAACTTGCGTAAGTCGAGGGTATTTCTGAATTTCGATTCTCCAACCTTGGTCTTCGGTCAAGTGCCAATGCAAAATATTCATTTTGTGCATGGCCAATAAATCAATCATTTTCTTGATAAAAGAAAGTGGCATAAAATAACGACCCACATCAAGCATATAGCCTCGGTGTTGGTAGCGTGGTTTATCGACAATGTTTACGCAAGGCATTTTTAATTGTAAATTATTAACTTTAGTTGCACTATAGATTTGAGCAGGAAGCAACTGAAAAATTGTTTGAAGAGCATAAAAGTATCCTTGTGAAGCACTCGCTGTGATGGTCACGAGATTAGGCTCAACCAAAAGTTCATAGCCATCTTCTGGCATCGGTCGGTTTGGTCTTACAAATAAAATGGCATTTGTAATTGGCGGAATAGGAATTGCTTTTTTTGTTTTTGGGTCAATTCTTGGCACTTTTGGTAGTGAAACTTCAGTAAAAAGTTTCATACCTGTTGTAATCGAAACCTGACTCGAGAAAAGTTTGGCAACTGCTGCCGTTTGTGCATCGTTTGTTTGTAAGATTATTCGAGTTTCGCTACTGATTACAAATGTTCCGCTTTTGGCTATGAGCGTGTCGGGTTGCGGAATAATACTATACGTATTTTGTCCCCAAACAGTAGTGGCAAAACATAAAAAAATAATGAGTAATCGTTTCATGCTGATGGAGTTTTGTGAAATTGGGTTAATAATAATAAAAAAATAGGTTCAAAACTTAGAACGCTGGCAGGGTTCAAAACCTTGCCAGCGTTAGTAGAACTAAGAAATATTTTGCTAAATATTAAACGCATTGAGGAAAAGTACTGCCAAAATCCCACCAACGATTGGGCCTACTATTGGAATCCAAGCATAGTTCCAATCGCTTGTGCCTTTGCCCGAAATCGGTAAAACTGCATGAGCAATACGTGGGCCTAAATCTCGTGCAGGATTGATAGCGTAGCCCGTTGGACCGCCCAAAGATAAACCAATTGACCAAACCAGTAAACCAACTAAGTAAGGGCCAAATCCATTGGGCAAATCAGCCGTAAACGAACTTGAAACCACAATCAATACGATTGTACCAATGATTTCGGAAATAAGATTGCCCGTAGTATTTCTAATAGCGGGAGCG
>JBKBSS010000384.1:0-2808 GCA_046291385.1 Emticicia sp.
ATTGAGCGAAAAAATTTCTAAGATAATTGAGCAAAAACGCTTCATTATTTTCATTTCTACTCATAGATTTTATTCAAAAAGTACAATTTAATGGCAAATACTGGCTTTCAAAAAGGGGAACATTGAATGTGGCTTCTCAATTATAAAGAAACGCTCAATAGTTTGTAATGTATCACTTAAAATTAAATTTTCAACAGCAGTTATTCAAAAATAATAATATTCACTCAATAGTAATTGTCAGTGAAAATGGGGTTTTTTCTGAGCGTTTATTGTTTTGACTTCACTTACAAAACTTCGTCACATTGTATTTCTCATAAAAATCTTTTTTCTGAACTTTTATTCAAAATCATCACTTTTACAATTTTACAAAATCTTATTGATTGCTTGCTACGCTGTAAACTAAATAGTTTTAATTTTTGTAGAACAATGGCGTCGGCCATTGTTCTACAATTCAGACCATAAAAATTTAAAGAAACTTAATTAACAGTGTACTTGCAGATATGCGTATCCGCTTACTAATTTTTTGACTTTTTCTCAAAAAATTAGAATTAGATTAAAATTCTCGCCTAAAACTCAAACACTTTGTTTGGATTGAAATATCCTTGTATCTTGCCACATCAACATTTTATTCAAATACTGCGTATGGAATCCATTGTTCAGTTTTTTAGTGGTATAGCTTGGTGGGCTTATATACTTATCTTTTTTGCTATAATTTTCATCAGAGATATTTTGCAGAAAAAACACACAATTCGGCATAATTTTCCTGTTGTTGGTCATCTGCGTTATTTCATCGAAAGTGTTGGGCCAGAGTTGCGTCAGTATATTGTGGCCAATAATCGAGAAGAATTACCTTTCAATCGTCGTCAACGCTCGTGGATTTATGCTTCCTCAAAAAAAGAAAATAATTTTCAAGGTTTTGGTACTGACCAAGATATGTACAGTGCGGGCTATAATTTCATAAAACCAGCCTTATTGCCCTTCAAATTGCCCAAAGACCACCTCAATTTGACAAATCCCTATATTTGTCCGTCAGCAAAAGTTATTGGCGAGTATCACAATCGTAAAAAGCCTTTTTTGCCAAAATCGGTCGTTAATATTTCAGGAATGAGCTACGGCTCGCTTTCGGCCACTGCCATTGACTCAATGAATAAAGGTGCGGCAAAGTTTGGTTGCTACCATAATACGGGCGAAGGTGGGCTTTCGCCATATCATAAAAATGGAGCAGATGTGGTGCTAAATATTGGAACGGCTTATTTTGGAATCAGAGATGATGATGGAAATTTTGTGATGGAAAAATTGGTCAAACTTTGCCAAGAAAATCCTTGTATCAAAATGATTGAACTCAAGCTTTCGCAAGGAGCAAAACCTGGGAAAGGTGGGGTTTTACCCGCTTCAAAACTTACCCAAGAGTTGGCCGATATTCGTCACGTTCCACTCGGAAAAGATGTAATTTCTCCAGCATATCACAGTGCGTTTTCTAATATCAAAGAAATGGTCGAATTCATTGAGCAAATGGCGAGTACTACGGGCTTGCCAGTGGGCATAAAATCGGCGGTTGGGAAACTTGAAATGTGGGAAGAATTGGCCGATTTAATGAAAAAAACTGGTAAAGGCCCTGATTTTATTACGATTGATGGCGGAGAAGGTGGCACAGGTGCTGCTCCACCGAGCTTTGCCGACCACGTTTCGTTGCCATTTGTGTACGGCTTTACGTCGGTTTACAAGATTTTTCAGAAAAGAGAATTAACCGATAAACTTACATTTATTGGTTCGGGAAAACTTGGCTTGCCTGACACTGCCGTGATGGCCTTTGCGATGGGAGTCGATGTAATAAATGTGGCACGTGAACCCATGATGTCGATTGGGTGTATTCAGGCACAGATTTGTCATACAAATCGTTGTCCGAGCGGTGTGGCTACCCAAAATAAATGGTTGCAAGGCGGCATTGACCCTGCTCTGAAAAGTGAACGTTTCTACAACTATGTAAAGACACTAACAAAAGAGATTTTGGAAATTTGTCATGCGTGTGGTTATGAACATCCAAGCCAATTTATGATGGATGATGTAGATATAGCAATGGGCGATAATAACCGCACGCAATCGTTACGCACGACTTATCAATATCAAAAAACGCCTGTAAAATTTGAAGGTTTGAAGAAAATACTTGAAAATGAGTATTTAGGCGGAAAAAACTAAATGTAAATACAAAACAAAAAGCACTCTGAAACGACACATTGCTCTGATTGAGATACGAGGCTAACTTGGCAATGATTGATGGGTATTTTTGAAAGGAATAAAAAGACTTTATTAACAGTTTTTCATTGAGAAGCTAAAAAAATAGAAAAGCAAGAATCAAGCGGCTCTTGCTTTTACTTTCGTCAAACTGCTGTTGATTATTAAAACCACCATTTCGTCAAATGACAAAAATGATGATTTTAATGTTATGCTTTACACGCATTAATGGTTACAATCAGTACAAAAATTGATACGAATAGAAGTTCGTCGAGATGTTCGTAAAATATTTTTTTCATAGTCTTATTGGCTTTTATACAATGATTCAAATTATCATCAAAAGGTTGAAAGCACAATGAAACTTATTTTAATAAACAAAGAACAACTTACTGGTATCGCTTTTAATTTTTGATTGCCTATGCGTGTGAATTGGCAAATATTTGTGTTTACATGGCTATAACCGTTAAGGCTACTTATTACAAACACAAATTTCGGAAGACAGAAGCCGCCAAACAATACCCCAGTTTTGGTATTTTTCAAAAACTTATATCCGTGCCAGTACTTATATTTTAATAT
>JBKBSS010000385.1:0-2789 GCA_046291385.1 Emticicia sp.
AAACCGATAAAAAGAATGTGTTTCATTGGATATGAAAATTTATAAGATTGATGCTAAAATAAAAGCAAATTTCAAGCCAATTGATATTTTGAATCAAGTTGAAGTTTTAATAAATTCGGAGTCCTAAATCTGTTGTTTACTATCTAAATTATTGTTTTTTTTATTTACTTTTATTTTTTAAATAAGTACTGGGACAAAATAGTCATCAATTTAATTTTTTATAAATCGCTGATATTCAGTGTTTTAAAATCCTTAAATCGTCTCTCGTAATTCGTTTCTCTACTTATTTGCGTTTATTAAAGTTAGATTTTACGAGTGAATACTATTCAAACCAAAATTTTAAAAATATGAAAACAACGCTTTTTTCTATCTTTTTTGTGGTAGCTACGGCTATTCAAAGCCTTGCAGGTACGCTTCGTGGAGCTTGGGAAATGCAACCCGAAAACAGTCCAAACGAAAAAGCGGTAATGATTGCGACTGAAAATTATCTTTCAATTTCGGTTTTTGAGAAACATGTTTACGTCCGAACTTATGGAGGCACTTACGAGATAAATGATGCGGGATTAACGCTAACACTCGAATTTAATGACAAACACCCCGAAAGTGTTGGTACAAAAATTTCTTATAAATTTACAAGAAATGATAATTCGTTTACGATTGAAAATCAAGCAAAAACAACTTGGAAACGTATTGATGAAGGAAAAGATGCCCTTTCGGGAAATTGGCAAATATTGGCTCGTGTGGGGCAAGATGGACAAATGACCGAGATGAAACGTACGGCTCGTAAGACCTTGAAAATATGTTCGGAAACAAGATTTCAATGGTTTGCAATTAATACCGATACGAAAGAATTTTTTGGTACAGGTGGCGGAACTTACACGCTCAAAAATGGAAAATATACCGAAACACTTGAGTTTTTCTCAAGAGATAATAGTCGAGTAGGGGCTTCGCTTTCATTTGATGCCAAAGTTGAGGGCGATAAATGGCAGCATTCGGGCAAAAGCTCAAAAGGCGAGCCAGTGAATGAAATTTGGGGAAAAGAAAAATAATTATCAGAAAATTTTTAGATAAAGCCAATTTAGACAAAAGACCGCAATCGTTGCCAAACCGATTGATAAAACATAAGAGCGAGTCACGAAACTATCTGCTTTGAATATATCAAAAAGGTCTTTGGTGAAGGCAAAGTATGTGATTTCTAACAAAAATGGCAGTAAAATATAAAAATGCTGATAGTTAGAACCAAAATTTGTGCTTTTGGTAAAGTAGTAAACCAGCGAGCAAATAATAAAAATCGGAATAATAAAAACCAGTTGTATGACAGGGGCAATGCCCACTTGGCCGCCCGCTGGGCTATTGGTCACTATGAAAATATTGAAAATAAATGCCAATATGGCAATTGCTAAGTAAAGGAAGTACATTTATTGTTTAGGTTAGGATGAAAAACGCACTCAAATCAACACAATATCATTGGCATTTGCTACTTCGTAATTGATTGTTTTTAGATTTTCGGTCAATTCAACTGAAGAAACTTTCGTGCGGGCAACTGCCAACATTTCGCCATGATTATCAACAATTTCTACAACTTCACCCACTTCAAAATCACCTTTTACTTTTCTGATACCTACTGCTAATAAACTGCTACGTTTTTGGATAGCTTTGGCTGCTCCCGCATCTATCTGCAATGTGCCTACCGTAACGCTTCCACTGGCCAACCATTTATTTCTTGATGAAAGATTGACTTCTTGTGCCGAAAACTCGCTTCCTGCGTCACCTTTGATGGCTTTTAAGATGCCGTCAGTTTCTTTCATTCCGAAAATAATGACTTTAATTCCCATGCGAGTGGCGAGCTTCGTAAAAGTTAATTTAGAAGCCATTCCGCCCGAACCGAGTGCCGATTTTGAGTTATCAACCAAACCAAGTATTTGATTATCAATGTTTTCTATTTTGCGAATGATGTTTTTTTCTTTGTCCAAAAGTCCACCAACCGATGTGCAAATCATTAGCGTTTCTGCCCCGAAACCCGTTGCGATTAATGTCGCCAATTCGTCATTGTCCGAAAATTTTAATTCACGATTACTCACAACGTCGTTTTCATTGGCAATCGGAATAATATCGTTTTCCCACAATTCTTGGTAGGTTTCTTTGAGTTGTAAAAACTGTTCACGATTCCCAAAATGCTGGCGTTCGCACAAACTTTGGGCAATTTGAATGCCATATTGAGAAAAATATTTTGAGTAAATATTCAACAAAAGTGGATTTCCGATGGCTGCGGCGGCTTTTCGCTCGGCAATTTCGCCCGAATAGTTTTTGATAAAATGCTTTCCAGCACCCACCGCCCCCGACGACACCACAACTATCTGATAATCAGCGTGAAGTGTGGCAACTTGGCGAGCAATATCGGCAATGATGGTTTCGTCTGGCTCACCATTTTTTTGAGTGATAGATGCCGTTCCGAATTTTAAAATGAGGATAGGTTTTTGAATCATAATGGCAAAGATACAATTTTCAAACTACACAAAAAAAGCCTTGATAATCTTCCGACCATCAAGGCTTTTCGTTCCCTCAGAGTCTCCGTTTTTCACGGGACTCTGAGGCATTGGTCTACGATTTTTGGGTAAATATTTTTCACTCTTTTTTTGCAAAGCCCCTTGCCCTCAGAGTCCCCTACGTTCCTTCGGGAGACTCTGAGGGAACGAAATAAATACTAAAGTAACAATAATTTTCACCACAAAAAAAGCCTTGATAATCTTCCGACTATCAAGGCTTTTATATGTTTTTCAGAAATTAAG
>JBKBSS010000386.1:0-2637 GCA_046291385.1 Emticicia sp.
CATAAATATTTCCTTTTAGATTATGGAAAATTCCACCCGAAAGCAAAGTACTTACTTGTGGTTTTATGTGTAAATCAGACGTTTTCCAGCGAGAAGTTGGTAGGGGAGTTGTTGTATTCGTAATAACCTGCATATACTGACGCATCAAATTATACCCCAGTTTTAGAGAAGTTTGCTCGTTTAGCGAGTATTTCATGCCGAGTCTTGGCTCAAGTCCACCATAAGAATTCATGATTTTGCCTTTGCCATAATTAAGCGTATCTCTTGCCGAAAAAGTATCTCTTGGCTCGCCATCTGCATAAGTTTGTACTGTTCCTGGCCCTAAAGCATAAAACTGAGAATATCGAACTCCGACAGAAACAGTGGCTTTTGAAGACAATGAAATTTCATCTTCGGCATAAATTGCGGTTTCGAGTGAATATTCTTTGGGAGTTTTGATTGATAAAACACTTTTGCTTGTGCCTGGCAGGAGTTGCCCAGGGTCGATTTCGTAGCGAGTGCCACTGATACCCAATTCAATATTATGTTTGGTAATCGAATAATTAAGGTTGGTTTTCGCCTGTTGGTACTTGATACCCGAAAGTAGTTCTACTTTATTTTCAGAATTGAGTTCGGGAAGCAAAGTTTTTGGCACATAATCGGCCGAAACTACGGTTGTCTGTAAATTGAGTTTATTGCTGATTGCATAGAACCATCTGGCCGAAAAACTATTACTTCTATAATCATATTGCGTAGAAGTAGCATTGATTGCTCCAATTGCACCCAAAAGTTTGGTCTGGAAAAAATCTTTGCTGTAATAACCCGACGCCGTGAATGTGTTTTTAGTGTTGATTCGCCAGAAAACTTTTCCTACTAAATCGGCAAAATTGGCTTTTATATCATTGAGTTTTGGCGAAATAACGGGCAAAAGAAAATCATTATAAGATGCTCTTCCCGAAATCATTACACCGAGTTTCTCTTTAATAATTGGCATATCAAGCGTAAGTCTGTTTGAAACAAAACTGATGCCGCCGCTCATCTTGAATTTGTCAAGCGAAGGTTGTTGTAGCGAAACATCCATGACCGATGCCGCTCGCCCACCAAATCTTGCGGGCGTACTTCCTTTATAAACTTCTACGCTCGAAGCCGCTTCCGACGGAAATGCCGTAAACAAACCAAACATGTGCGTAGGGTTGAAAATCGGAATATCATCGAGCAAAAGTAAATTTTGGTCAGTTGTACCACCACGAATATTTACGCCGTTTGAGGCTTCACCCACACTCGTAACCCCAGGAAGCATTTGAAGTCCACGCAAAATATCTACTTCGCCAACTGCGGCTGGAAGTTTTCGTAAAGTCTTGATACTGAGCTGACTAACGCCCAAAAGTGGACGTTGAATATTAGATTCTGCTCCTTTGCTTGATACAATTACTTCTTCTAATTCGTTTTCGAGGAAACGCAGAAAGTATTGTCGATTTTTATCTCCTCTCAGATAAATAACCTCACGAAATGGTCGATAGCCTACAAACTTTATCGTGATGGCGTGTTCGCCCGAAGGTAGCGATAAATCAAAATTTCCTTTTTCATCGGTAACTCCACCAAATTTACCAAAATCAACATTAATTGATGCTTTTGGTAAAGGTTTTCCGTCAAGCGTATCTTTTATTGAGCCACTAAATCGGTAATTAATTTGTGCGGAGGCTGAAATGCTACATAGAAAAGTTAGAAACAAGTATATTTTTTTCATTTTGAAAATAGTATCATGATAGGAAAATGAGAAAGTTGGAGGTTTCAAGTAGTTGACATTATTTTATTGCTAAGTAATGAAATAGACATAATCGACAAATCTTAAAATTTATAAGTAATTGATTATAAGTTAATTAGATACCGACCGAGGACTACTTAATTTAATTTATCCAACCATTTGGCCGACTTGGGGTACGTGATAAACTCGAAACACATTGAGCAAAAGGTGGACGAGTGAGGTCGTTGCCCATCGGTTCGGGGCTTAGTGGGTGGTCGAGCAAGCCAATCGGATTAATATTTTTTCCTTCTGCTGCTTTTCGGTCTATCCAATATCTCACCGTTCGGACACTTGTTACCATGAAGAAACCCGCAATAGATTCACTTGGATTGTTAACATTTTTTATATTTCCGACAAGTGCAGCAGGTGGCGTATCAACCAAGCTACCGTTGTTTTGAACTTGGTCTGCCAATAATTTTAAATAGCGATAAGCCGCTGGAGAAATTGATTGCTGTTTGATTTCGATTAAAGCCCCTCTTACATTATAATAAGGCACTTTTGCAATGAGCCGATTGGCAATTGGTTGCCCGTTTGAATATATATCAGTAAATACGTTGAGGTCTTTATTGGTCAAAATATCCCAACAATCGCCAGGGCAAAAATAGTCAAATGTTTGACCAGCAAATGCCCTCTCTTCACGGCAACGAGCGGGAATAGGAGTCAAGAAATAGCGGCCATTGTAGCAAGTTGCACACACGTTTTGGCGTTCCCAAAGTTTCCATGTCCATAAATAATTGTTTTTATCTTGGGCGGGGTCTTGAGTGTCAAGGTAAATATAATTGGCGGGGTCAAAAATATTAGTACTTTTTTCGATGCCTTTAACCACAAATTCATCGTGAACATCAATAATTTCG
>JBKBSS010000038.1:0-241 GCA_046291385.1 Emticicia sp.
TACGACAAGTTTTCAACTTGTCATTTGCTGCTACAAAAGTAATTCTAAATCATAAATGGTCGTATATGATTTTTCTCATAGAAAATTTATTTATAAAATATTTTTGATAATATGTAAAGTTTGTTTTACATTTGTTACGTTAAAGTTTACATGAAAAAGCGATTACCTCAAAACATTTTCAAATTATGGAACCAAGATTCTTATTTCCGCATCGTTTCAAAGTCATCGGTTGGGTTATTGC